>NZ_JBEZEB010000001.1:0-168512 GCF_040648615.1 Catellatospora sp. NPDC049111
GCGCCGGAGAACTGCAGCATGTGCGCGTGCACGTGGCCCAGCTCGGTGAAGCGGATCAGGTCGGTGGGGCGGGCGTCGTTCTGGTTGAGCACGCGTACGCCGTCGTGCTCGACCCACAGCGACGAGTCGCCGATCGGGCCGTCGGTCGGCGAGATCAGCGCCTGGATCATGACCTTCAGGCCGCCGTCGAGTTCGTGCACCTCGTCCGACACCGTCTTGAAGAACTTCGTGAAGCCCAGCGCCCGCAGCTCGTCCTCCAGCTGCGAGGTCGGGTACTCCGGCAGCAGCACGGTCGCCTTCTTCGACACGAAGCGCTTCAGGTGCGCCGCGTCGAAGTGGTCCCGGTGCAGGTGCGAGACGTACAGGTAGTCGACGTCGCCGAGGTGCTCCCAGTCGAGCTGCGAGTTGTCCGGGAACGGGAACCACGAGGCGAAGTACGCCGGGTTCACCCACGGATCGCACAGGATCGAACCCGCCGCCGTGTCGATCCGCATGCTGGCGTGCCCCGTACCGGTGATCCGCACTTCCCGTTTCCCTTCTCGCCGAGTGAGCCGACCTGATAGACGCTACCTGAGCGCTCCGGCGGGCCTGCCCACCGCCACCTCGGCCGCGGGATGGCGGACTCCCCCCGAGCACTGGATCACGACATGCCAGACTGTATTGCCGCCACCGCGACGCACTCCGTCGGCGGAGGCCTGGAGTCGAGAGAGAAGGACCTGATCGTGGCCGCAGAAGAGCCGGTAACCTCGCCCGACCAGCACGCTCCCACCCCGGTGAAGGCCGCCCGGATCGCCGGGACCGTGGTCATCGTCGCGCTGCTGCTGATGCTGTTCGGCAACCACGAGGGCAACGTCGAGTCGATCTGGCTGATCAGCATCGCCGGCATCCTCGCCGCGATCATGATCATCGACATCGTGCTGCGCCGCAACGGCCTGCGCGACTAGCTGGACTGAAACGGCCCCGGCCGCGCCCTGTCTCCAGGGTCGCAGCCGGGGCCTTCGTGCTTTCCGCGGTCAGCGGCGCGCGACGATGTCGCGCACCTCGCGCAGCGCCTGCTCGACCTCGGCCTCGTAGTAGCCGCCGGGGACCAGACCGAGCCGGCCCGGGTCGAGCTCACCCTCGGTGACCGTGCCGCCGGTGCGGCCGGACAGCGAGCCCAGAACGGTCTCGAAGAGCCGGTCGACCTGCTGCGGGTCGTAGCCGCTGCCGAACCGGCGCAGCTGGAACGTGCGCCGCAGCTGGTCCACCCGGGCCAGCTCGCCCGTGTAGGCCGGGCCCGCGGGCGCCGCCGGGGGCGGGGGCGGCGGGGGCGCGAAACCGCCGCCGCCACCGTACGTGGACGGGTTCGCCGAGGCGGGCGGCACCGCGCCGAACGTGTTCGTGGCGTCGTTGTCGTAGCTGCGCTGGGGCGCGCCGCCGTATACCGGCTGCTGCGCGGTCACCGAGCCGAAACCGCTGCTGGGCCCGTACGGGTCGACGCGGGGCGGCTCGTTGCGCGGCGGCTCCGGCATGCGTGGCGGCTGCGGCCGCTCCATCCGGATCTCGCTGGTCATGTCAGCCCGGCCGTGGCCGCCGCCGAAGCCGTCGAAGCTGCCCTGCGGGCCGGGCGGAACCACCGGGACCTGGCCACCGGTGTTGGGGCCCATCCCGGGCTGGCCCGCGTACGAGGGCTGCTCGTCGAAGCGCGGCTGCTCGTAGCGCGGCAGGGCGCCGGTCGGCGCGTTGGCCGCCGGGGTGCGGGTCGGCAGCGGCGGGGGCGGCGGACCCATCCGGTCCGGCACGGGCGCGGGAGCGGGGGCGGGGGTCGGAGCGCCCAGGCCGGCGCGCAGCTCAGCGCCGCGACCCGGGGCGGCCGGCCGCTCCTCCAGCTCGGCGAGCTGGCGCTCGACCCGGTCGAGGTGCAGGTCGACCTGCCACTCGTCGTAGCCGCCGAAGCGCACCCGGAACACGACGTCCCGGACCTCCTGCGACCTCACCTCGGGGCCGACGGGGGCGCCGTTGAGCGTCGCCTCCACCCGGTCGAGGAACGTGTCCACCTCGTCGACCTTGTAACCGCGACGGACCGCCCGGCGGCGGAACCGCTGACCATGCGAGCTCACGCCGGAACCTCAATCCTGTTTATGCCGCTCATGTCTTCTCCTCGCTGCGCTCGCACGCAGCCATGAGTCGAAGGTTTCATGATTCGCTCGCAGCGCTCGCTCATCCCTCAACCTCGCTCGCAGCCAACTGTCCACATGCGCCGTCAATCTCGCGTCCCCGGGTGTCACGCACCGTAGTGGCCACTCCGGCCGCGCGCAACCTCCGGACGAACTCCCGCTCGACCGGCTTGGGACTGGCATCCCACTTGCTGCCGGGCGTGGGGTTGAGCGGGATGAGATTGACGTGCGCCAGCCGCCCCGCAAGCAGGCGACCCAGCAGGTCGGCCCGCCACGGCTGGTCGTTCACGTCCCTGATCATGGCGTACTCGATGCTGACCCGGCGGCCCGTGCGAGCGGCGTACGCCCACGCGGCGTCGAGCACTTCGGCGACCTTCCACCGCTGGTTCACCGGCACGAGTTCGTCGCGAAGGTCATCATCGGGCGCGTGCAGCGAGAGCGCAAGAGTCACGGAGAGGTCTTCCTCCGCGAGCTTGCGCATCGCCGGGACCAGACCCACCGTGGAGACCGTCACGTGCCGCTGGGACAGGCCCAGGCCCTCCGGAGCCGGGCTGGTGAGACGCCGCACCGCGGCGATGACCCGGCTGTAGTTGGCCAGCGGCTCGCCCATGCCCATGAAGACCACGTTGCTCAGCCGGCGCGGTTCGCCGCCCATCACGCCCGACTGCGCGACCCCGGCCAGGTAGACCACCTGGTCGACGATCTCGGCGGTGGACAGGTTGCGGGTCAGCCCCGCCTGGCCGGTGGCGCAGAACGGGCACGCCATGCCGCAGCCGGCCTGGCTGGAGATGCAGACCGTGACCCGGTCGCCATAGCCCATCAGCACGCTCTCGACCATGGAGCCGTCGTGCAGCCGCCACAGCGCCTTGCGGGTGGCGCCGTCGTCGCAGGCCAGCTCGCGGACCGGGGTCAGCAGTTTGGGCAGCAGCCGCTCGGACAGGCGCTCGCGCGCCGCCGCCGGGATGTCGGTCATGCCCGCCGGGTCGCGCTCCAGCCGCCCGAAGTAGTGCGTCGACAGCTGCGTGGCACGGAAGGCCTGTTCACCAAGGTCGGACACGGCGCTGCGCCTACCGGCGAGATCCAGGTCGGCCAGGTGTCGCGGGGGCATGGAGGCGCGGCGCGCAGTGGCACCGTCACCATCGGTAACGGAAATCAGCGGAAGGCTCGTCATGACTGGTCCAGTGTCCCACGTTCACACGAGGGCGACAGCCCTCGATGGTGCCAACAGTGCTGCTCGGAGTGGCCCGACGCCTGCCTGCGCCACCCGCTGTGTCTCACCTCACGCCACGGGGGCGAGCACGGACAGCAACAGGTACGCGGTCGGCACGGCGAAGACGATCGAGTCCAGCCGGTCCATGATGCCGCCGTGACCGGGCAGGATGTTGCTCATGTCCTTGATGCCGAGGTCGCGCTTGAGCAGCGACTCGGCCAGGTCGCCGAGCACCGCCGCGACGGACACCACCATGCCGAACAGCACGCCCTTCCAGGGCGCGACGTCCAGCAGTGCCCACAGGATCGCCGCGCTGCCCGCACCGGTGGCGACGATCGAGCCGGCGAAGCCCTCCCAGGACTTCTTCGGGCTGATCGTCGGGGCCATCGGATGTTTGCCGAACAGCACACCCGCCACGAAACCGCCGGTGTCGGAGAGCACGACCGCGGCCAGCGTCGCCACGATCCGCCACTTGCCGTCCTCGGGGGTGGTCAGCGGGGCGGCGAAGCTGAGCAGGAACGGGACGTACACCATGATCAGCGCGGCGGCGCCGATGTCGCGCTGGTAGCCCGCCGGGCCGTCACCCATCCGCCACACCATGGTGGCCAGCACGGTGATCAGCAGGCCGATGCTGAGCGCGTCGACGCCGGAGAACCAGGCCAGGCACATCATCGCCACCCCGCCGCCGAGCAGCGGGATCAGCGGCGGCCGGGCCCCGGAGGTGCGCAGGGCGCGGGCCATCTCCCAGACGCCCAGGCCGGCCGCAGCCACCAGGATCACCAGGAACAGCGGCTTGAAGAAGAACAGCGGCGTCAGGATGACCAGCAGCAGACCGACGGCGACCAGGATGGAGACGGGCACGTTGCGCCCGGCCCGCCCGTAGTCCTTGGCGGCCGTGGCCGGCTCGTCGGCGGGGCTGTCGGAGGGGTCGTCATACGCGTCGGGCGCGGCATCGTAGGGCTGCCGCGCCCGGGAAGCGCCGGACCGGTGAGGGTCCGTGTCGTATGGTTCGCTCATCAGACTTCGAGCAGCTCGACTTCCTTGTGCTTGATGAGCTCGTCGATGTGCGCCACGTACTTGGCGGTCAGGTCGTCGAGCTCCTTCTCCGCCCGGCGCCCGTCGTCCTCGCCCGCCTCGCCGTCCTTGACGATGCGGTCGAGCTCCTCCTTGGCCTTGCGGCGCACGTTGCGGATGGCGACCTTGGCGTCCTCGCCCTTGCCGCGGGCGACCTTGGTCATGTCGCGGCGGCGCTCCTCGGTCATCGGCGGCACGACGATGCGCAGCTGGGTGCCCTCGTTGCCCGGGTTGACGCCCAGGTCCGAGTCGCGGATCGCGCGCTCCATGGCGCCCAGCTGGGACGCGTCGTACGGCTTGATGATCACCATGCGCGGCTCGGGCACGCCGATCGAAGCCATCTGCGGCAGCGGGGTGGGCGTGCCGTAGTAGTCGATCAAGATCTTGGAGAACATCGCCGCGTTGGCACGGCCCGTGCGGATCGCCGCGAACTCCTCCTTCGCGTGGTCGACCGCCCGGTCCATCTTCTCCTCGGCCTCGAGGAGGGTGTCGTCGATCACGGGCTTCTCCGTCTCTGATCGTGTGCCGCGTCCGACCGTTGGCGGCGCGGCGGCCTGTGGGCCGTCCCGCGGCGCACCTGGTCGCCGGGCACTGACTCCGTGCTGTGCTCTGTCTTCGATCATCCGCCTGACGGCGGCGTCATGCTCGCATCACGTCCGACCCCGCGTGGACGTGTCCGCTGCGCGTACCGTCCCCACGTCCGGAACCGGTCCGCCACGCGGCCATAGGGTACCGCCCGTCACGTCCGTCCCTGCGCGAGGCGTCCCACCCCGCCCGTCCGAACCCGTGGGCACGGACGGGCGGGTGGAAAGGCATGGGTCAGGAGGCGGTGATCAGGGTGCCGATCTTGTCGCCGCTGACGGCGCGGACGATGGTGTCGTCGCCCTCCGCGCCGAAGACCAGCATCGGCAGGCCATTGTCGGCGCAGAGGCTGAACGCGGCGGCGTCGGCCACCCGGATGTTCTGCCGCAGCACCTCGCTGAACGTGATCTGGTCGATCCGCACCGCGTCGGGGTTGGTGCGCGGGTCGGCGGTGTAGACCGCGTCCACGCCGTTCTTGCTCATCAGCACCACGTCAGCGTGGATCTCCAGCGCGCGCTGGGCCGAGACGGTGTCGGTGGTGAAGTACGGCATGCCCGCGCCGCCACCGAAGATCACCACGCGGCCCTTCTCCAGGTGCCGGATGGCGCGCAGCGGGATGTACTGCTCCGCGACCTGGGCCATCGTGATCGCGGTCTGCACCCGCGTCTCGATGCCCTCCTTCTCCAGGAAGTCCTGCAGCGCCAGGCAGTTCATCACCGTGCCGAGCATGCCCATGTAGTCGGCGCGGGCACGGTCCATGCCGCGCTTCTGCAACTCGGCGCCGCGGAAGAAGTTTCCTCCACCGACGACGACGGCGACCTGCACGCCGCGGCGCACCACGGTGGCGATCTGGCGGGCGACCCCGGCCACGACGTCCGGATCGACGCCTACCTCACCACCGCCGAAGACCTCGCCGGAGAGCTTCAGCACGACCCGATTGAACTGGTGTCCGGACATCAGCGACCTTTCGTCTCACCGTCGGCGACCCCGCAGACGGTATGGAAAAGGGAGGCCGTTGGCTGCCACCAGCGACCTCCCTCCTTCAGTACGTTCCGCTCGGGGCGGCTCAGGCCTGGCCGACCTCGAACCGCGCGAAGCGGGTGACCTCGATGCCGGCCTCGGCCAGCACCTGCTTCACCGTCTTCTTCTGGTCGGTGACCGACGGCTGCTCGATCAGGACGAAGTCCTTGAAGAACGAGTTCACCCGGCCCTCGATGATCTTCGGCAGGGCGGCCTCGGGCTTGCCCTCCTCGCGAGCGGTCTGCTCGGCGATGCGGCGCTCGGACTCGACGACGTCGGCCGGCACCTCGTCACGGGTGACGAACTTCGGCCGCATGGCCGCGATCTGCATCGCGACGGAGCGGGCGTCGTCCGCGCCGGCCTCGTCGGACTTGCCGCTGTACTGGACCGCGACACCCACCTGCGGCGGCAGGTCGGCGCTCTTGCGGTGCATGTACACCGCGACCGCGCCCTCGAGCACCGCGAAGCGGCCGATGACCAGCTTCTCGCCGATCTTCGCCGACTGGTCCTGCATCAGGTCGGCGACGGTGCCGTCACCGATCTTCGACGCCAGCAGCGCCTCCACGTCGGCCGGCTTGGTCTCGGCGACGTGCGCGACCAGCTGGTCGGCGAGCGCGATGAACGCGTCGTTCTTGGCGACGAAGTCCGTCTCGCAGTTCAGCTCGAGGATCGCGTTGCCCTTGTGGGCGACCAGACCGTTGGCGGTGGAGCGGCCGGCGCGCTTGCCGACATCCTTGGCGCCCTTGACGCGCAGGATCTCCACGGCCTTGTCGAAGTCGCCCTCGGCCTCCTCGAGCGCCTTCTTGCAGTCCATCATGCCGGAGCCGGTCAGCTCACGGAGCCGCTTGACGTCTGCAGCGGAAATAGTGGACATCAGTTCCCTCTTTGGTAGAAGACTTCGCAAGTCGTACCACACGGTGCGGGTCCGGGACCCGCACCGTGTGACAGCGGGTCACTCAGCGGCGGGCGCGGCAGCAGCCTCGGTGGCCGGCTTGTCGCCGGTCAGCAGCTCCTGCTCCCACTCGGCCAGCGGCTCGTCGGCCGCGACGGTGCCGGGCTCCGGCTTCACGTCGCCGCCGCGCGCGGCCTTGCCCGAGCGGGCGATCAGACCGTCGGCGACCGCGGTCGCGATGACCTTGGTCAGCAGCTCGGCCGAGCGGATCGCGTCGTCGTTGCCCGGGATCGGGAAGTCGACCTCGTCCGGGTCGCAGTTCGTGTCCAGGATCGCGATCACCGGGATGCCCAGCTTGCGGGCCTCGTCGACGGCGATGTGCTCCTTCTTGGTGTCCACGATCCAGACCGCGGCCGGGAGCTTCTGCATGTCCCGCAGACCGCCGAGGGTCTTGGTGAGCTTGGTCTTCTCACGCGACAGCTGCAGGGTCTCCTTCTTGGTGTACCCCGCGGCGGTGCCGGTCAGGTCGATCGACTCCAGCTCCTTCATCCGCTGCAGCCGCTTGTACACCGTCTGGAAGTTGGTGAGCATGCCGCCCAGCCAGCGGTGGTTGACGTAGGGCATGCCCACGCGCGCGGCCTGCTCGGCCACGGCCTCCTGGGCCTGCTTCTTCGTGCCGACGAACAGCACGGTGCCGCCCTCGGCCACGGTGTTGCGGACGAACGCGTACGCCTTCTCGATGTAGTCGAGGGTCTGGCGCAGGTCGATGATGTAGATGCCGTTGCGCTCGGTGAAGATGAAGCGCTTCATCTTCGGGTTCCAGCGGCGGGTCTGGTGACCGAAGTGAACGCCGCTCTCCAGCAGCTGGCGCATGCTGACAACAGCCATGTGCAGGCCAATCTTCTCGGCACGGGCCAGGGGCCCGTGCGTTTCCCTGGTTGAACCGGCGGCCGGTGGCCGCCGCCTGGCGCCCGATCGTCGGCCATGGTGGAACCCCGCGAACGGGGACCAGGGAGGCCGCCGCCCAGCCTGTCCTACAGGCGGGAGGGCGCGCGAAGTCGACCACGTGAAGTGGTCGCGATAACCCAGTGTACGCGGTGCCCCGGGTCACTCTCGCCCGGGACACCGTGAACGCCGGACGAACCCCTAGGAGGCGGTCGCCGCGGCCAGCATCAGCGCCGCGCCCACGAGCAGGTAGGCCAGCGGCGTACGCAGCCAGACCCGGGGGCCCTGGAACTGCACCGCGGTGGCCGCGCCCGTGGTCAGCGCGTACAGGCCGAGCGCCAGGAACGGGAACGCGGTCATCGCCAGCAGCGGTGCCAGCGCGAGCCCGGCCTCGGTCTTGAACATGCCCGCCAGCAGCGGGCGCAGCATCAGCAGCTCGCCGAGCCCGGCCAGCGCCCAGAAGGCCACCAGCAGGGCCGGCCGCTTGCTGCGGTAGATCCCGTCGGAATCGGCCACCGAGCGGCGCACCGCGGCCGCGTCAACGGTCGAGGTCGGCTGCTGGATCGGGTCCGGGTTGCCCATCGGCTGGCCGCCGAGCGCGGGCGGCGGGACCGGTCCGCGCTCGCGGGGGCTGCGCGGGGCGAAGTCGATGTCCGGCATCGGCTCGGCCGGGCGCTGGCCGCGCGGCGCGAAGTCCGGGTCCGGCGGGGGCAGCGGCGCGCCCGAGCGGGACCCGCGCGGGGCGAAGTCGGGGTCGGCGGGCGGCATCGCCGGGCCGGACCGCTGACCGCGCGGTGCGAAGTCCGCGTCGGCCTGGTAGCGGTCGCCGCCACGGTCCCAGTCGCGGTCGTCGCGGCCGGCGCCCGGCCCGCTGCTCAGCTCGGCGAGCGAGGCGTAGCGGCTGTCGCCGGAGCGGGGGGCCGGCACCCGGGAGTCGCCGTCGAAGTCGTATGCGTACTGGTCCGGTGCGCGCCGGTCGTCCCGGCCGCCCCGCTGCTCCCGGAAGGGGCTGGGCCACTCGGCGAAATCGTCATGTCCGTCCACGGCCGCCCACCGTAGAGCAGATTTCAGCTTCACGCCAACGAGCGGCCGCCTTAACAGATCAACAACATGATCAGGCGGATGTCCACAAGCGACGCCCCGTCCACAGCCGGCCCCGTTGCGGCCGTGGCGATCCGGCCGATCCACGTGTTCGCTCGGCGCTCATGACGAAGGTGACACAGGCCCTCGGTGCCTGGGGAGAACGCCTGGCCACGGCCCATCTGCTGGCGGCGGGCATGGTGCTGCTCGACCGCAACTGGCGCGGCGCGGCCGGTGAGATCGACATCGTGGCCCGCGACGGCGACGCGGTGGTGTTCTGCGAGGTGAAGACCCGCCGCGGTGCGACATACGGCACACCCGCCGAGGCGGTCGCCCGCGCCAAGGTCCGCCGGCTGCGGCAACTGGCCGCGCAGTGGCTGGCCATCAGCGGCGTACGCCCCAGCGAGGTCCGCTTCGACGTGGTCAGCGTGTACGCCCCACGCGACGCCGACCCTGTCGTCGACCACATCCGCGGCGCGTTCTGACATGGGCGAGCTGATCGGAGGTTCTCGGACCGGCGGGCTCAGGACACATCGAGAACCGCAGCGAAGCGGAGGTGCTCGATGAGCTACGCGATGGTGCTGTGTGCCGCGCTGGAGGGGGTCACCGGGCACATCGTGCGGGTCGAGGCCGATCTGGCCGCGGGGCTTCCGGTGGTGGTGCTGAGCGGGCTGCCCGATTCCGCGCTCAACGAGGCTCGCGAGCGGGTGCGCGCGGCGATCGTGAATTCCGGTGAGCCCTGGCCCCAGCGGCGCATCGCCGTCAACCTCGATCCGGCCGACCTGCGCAAACGGGGCTCGGCTTTCGACTTGCCGATCGCCCTGTCGATCCTCGGGGGCACCGGCACGCTGCCGCTGGCCGGGCTCGACGGCGTGCTGGTGCTCGGCGAGCTGGGCCTGGACGGCTCGGTGCGCCCGGTGCGCGGGGTGCTGCCGATGGCGGCCGCCGCCGCGCGCCAGGGCATCGCGAAGGCGATCGTGCCGGTCGGCAACGCCGCCGAGGCGGCGCTCGTGCCCGGGATGCGGGTGCTGGCCGCGGACACCCTGGGCCGGGTGATCGGCTTCCTGCGCGGCCAGTGCGCCCTGATCGAGCCGCCGGAGGCACTGCCCCAGCCGGGCGGGCCGCAGCCCGACCTGGCCGACGTCGCCGGACAGGAGATGGGCCGGCTCGGCCTGGAGGTGGCCGCCGCGGGCGGGCACCACCTGGCGCTGTTCGGGCCGCCCGGCGCGGGCAAGACCATGCTGGCGCAGCGGCTGCCCTCGCTGCTGCCGCGGTTGGACGACGCGGCCTCCCTGGAGGTCACCGCACTGCACTCGATCGCCGGGGTGCTCTCGCCCGGCGAGCCGCTGCTGCGTCGCCCGCCCTACCAGGCACCCCACCACACCGCGTCGGTTCCGGCGCTGGTCGGCGGCGGTAGCGGGCTGGCCCGACCCGGCGCGCTGTCGCTGGCGCACCGGGGCGTGCTGTTCCTCGACGAGGCTCCCGAGTTCACCCGGCAGGCGCTGGACACGCTGCGCCAGCCGCTGGAGGACGGGACGGTCACGCTGGGCCGCTCGCGCGGGGTCGTGGTTTACCCGGCGCAGGTGCAGGTGGTGCTGGCGGCCAACCCGTGCCCGTGCGCGCGGCCCACCGGTGATGCCGCGTGCGCCTGCACGCCCCAGGTGCGGCGGCGTTACCTGGGGCGCATCTCCGGGCCGCTGCTGGACCGCATAGACATCCAGCTGGAACTGCCGCCGCTGAAGGCGGCCCACCTGTTCACCGACGCGACGGCCAGGGAGTCCTCGCCGGTGGTGGCGCAGCGCGTGGCCGCGGCTCGGGAGACGGCCGCCGCACGCTGGGCCGGGCTGGACGCTCGGTGCAACGGCGAGGTGCCGGGCACCGTGCTGCGGCAGCGCCGCTGGCGGCTGCCCGACGACGTGACCCGGGAATTGCGCCGGCGGCTGGACACCGGCGCGATGTCTGCCCGGGGCCACGACAAGGTGCTCCGCCTGGCCTGGACGCTGAGCGACCTGACCGGGCTGGACCGGCCCGGCAAAGCCGAGATCAACACTGCTCTGACCCTGCGTGACGGAGGTAAACCGTGAACATCGTCGACATCCCCGCCGACTCCGCCGACGAGCGGGCGGTCCGCGACGCCCGGCTGGTGCTCGGCAGCCTGGTCGAGCCGGGCAGCCGCCGCCTGTACGAGCTGGTCGCCGCGTACGGCCCGGTGGAGGCGCTGGACCGGCTCGCCGCGGGACACGAGAGCGGCCCGCTGGCCGAGGCGGCGGGGCTGCGCCTGAACGGCCGGCCGCACACGGAGCTCGCCGAACGGCTCCGGGAACGCGCCGAGCGGCTGGGCGTGCGGGTGCTCACGCCGGAGTCCGGCGAGTGGCCCGCCCGGCTGGCCGACCTGCGGCACATCAGCATCGACGGCCCCAACACGATCGACCGGGATACGTACCCGCCGCACTGCCTGTGGCTGCGTGGGCCGCACCGGCTCGACGACGCGGTCGAGCGGTCCGTGGCCATGGTCGGCGCGCGGGCCAACACGGTCTACGGCACGCACGCGGCGACAGAACTGGGCTACGGGCTGGCCGACCGGGGCTGGACGGTGGTGTCCGGCGGCGCGTACGGCATCGACGCGGTGGCGCACCGGGCCGCGCTGGCCGCGGGCGGGCTCACCGTGGCGGTGCTGGCCTGCGGCGTGGACCGGCCGTACCCGCAGAGCAACAGCAACCTGTTCGACCAGATCGCCGAGGAGGGTCTGCTGATCAGCGAGTGGCCGCCCGGGACGGCCCCGTTCAAGGTGCGCTTCCTGGTGCGCAACCGGGTCATCGCCGCGCTGTCGCGGGGCACCGTGCTGGTCGAGGCGGCCGCCCGCAGCGGCGCCCGGCAGACCCTGCGCCGCGCCCGGCAGCTCAGGCGCGCCGCGATGGCGGTGCCGGGCCCGGTCACCTCGGAGCTGTCGGTCGGCTGCCACGAGGAGCTGCGCCGCGAGCCGCACGAGCCGGTGCGGCTGGTCTCCACGGTGGAGCAGGTGCTGGAGGAGGTGGGCGGCATCGGCGAGCTGGCCCCGGTGCCCCGAGGCGCGGCGCGGCCGCAGGACCTGCTCGATCCGATGGAGAAGCAGCTGGTGGACGCGGTGCCCCGGCGCGGCGGGGCGTACGCCGAGCAGATCGCCGCCGACGCAGGGGTGTCCCTGCGCGGCGCGCTGGCGATCCTGCCGTCCCTGGTGCTGCGAGGCCATCTGCGCGAGCACGGCGGCGGTTACGCCAGACCCCTGCCGGACCGGCGGAAGGCCTAGACTCCGGGTACATGATCGGTGATCCCCCCACCCCGCTGGACGGAGCCCGCGAGCTGTTCGCGCTCGACCCGGCGGTCGCCCATGTCAACCACGGCTCGTTCGGCGCGGTCCCGCTGCCGGTCCGCGAGGCCCGGCAGCGGCTGATCGACGAGCACGACGCGAATCCGACCAGGTTCGTCACGTCGGGGCTGTGGCAGCGGGTCGCCGCGGCCCGCGAGGTCACGGCGGTGTTCTGCGGGGCGGACCCCGCGGGCACCGCGTTCGTCGCGAACGCCACCACGGGCACCGCGATGGTGCTGGCGGCGGTCGCGCCCGGCGCGGGCGACGAGATCGTGGTCACCGACCACGGCTACCACGCCGTCGAGCTGGCCGTGGACGAGCAGCGGCGGCGGCACGGCGTACGCGTGGTGACCGCCCCGGTCGAGCTGGGCGCGTCCGTGACCGACACGGTCGCCGCGGTGCTCGACCGGGTCGGCCCGCGCACCCGGCTCGTCATCGTCGACCAGGTGTCCTCGGCCACCGCGCAGCGGCACCCGGTGCACAAGATCGCTGCCGCGCTGCGCGGACGCGGCGTGCCGCTGCTGGTGGACGGCGCACACGCGCCCGGCATGCTGGACCGCCCGCTGGCTGGCCTGGACGCCGACTTCTGGGTGGGCAACCTGCACAAGTGGGCGTACGCGCCGCCGGGCAGCGCGCTGCTCCAGGTCGCCCCGGCCTGGCGGAAGCGGATGGTGCCGCTGGTCGTGTCGCACTCCCAGCCGGACGGCTTCCCGCTGTTCCTGGAGCAGCAGGGCACCCTCGACCACAGCCCCTGGCTGGCCGCGCCGGTCGGGCTGGACGTGTTCGGCCGCTACGGCTTCGACACGATCCAGCGGCACAACGTCGCGCTCGCCGCGTACGGCCAGCGGGTGATCGGCGAGGCGCTCGGCCTGGACCCGGACGCGCTGCCCGACCCGGGCCCGGAGGTGCCCATGCGGCTGCTGCCGCTGCCCGCGGGCGCCGTGCGCGACCTCACGGAGACGGCCGCGCTGCGCACCCGGATCAGCGTCGAACTCGGCGCCGAACCGAACGTGATGTGGTGGCGCGACCGCGCTTTCCTGCGGATCAGCGCCCAGATCTACAACACCGCCGCCGACTACGAGCGGCTCGCCGCGGGCCTGCCGGGCCTGCTGCGCGGCTGACCCGCCGGCCTCCCGCGAGCGCCTCGCCGGCCGCCTTCGGCAGAGCGCACAGGTGAGCGGGTTGGGCGGGCGGCGGCCGGACCAGTCCCGGCAAACCTCGCCGGCCTCCGCATCCGCCGCAGGTGACGGTCCTAGAGATCGCTGTTTCCGGTCAAAAGCTCGGGTCTGACCGCAGGTTCTGACCGGAAACGGCGATCTTCACGCGACCGGCGTCCGGCGGGATCTCGCCGGGCGGTCACCAGGTGCGGGCCGAGCCGGGCCGCCGCCGGGCAGCAGGCGCACCCGGGCCAGACCCAGCACGGCCAGCGGGTCGAGGTAGACGGCCCCGCGCCGCAGTCCCCAGTGCAGGCAGGCGGACGCGGAGCAACCGGGGTGACCTGCGGCCAGCAGCCCGATCGCGCTCCCGGCGGCGACGACGTCACCGGCTTCGACCAGCGCGTCCACGGGCTCGTACGTCGTGCGCAGGCCGCCGGGATGGTCGACGCTGACGACGCCGCGTCCGGCCAGCACCCCCGCGTAGACGACGGTCCCACCGCCGGCGGCCAGGACCGGGGTGCCCGGTGACGCCGCCAGGTCGACGCCGCGATGGCCCGGCAGCCACGGCTGCGGCGGCGGATCGAATCCGCGAACCAGGCGCGGCGTGCCGGCCAACGGCCACCGCCATCCGGCCGGCGCTCGCGGCTCCAGCACTCGCGGCTCCAGCACTCGCGGCTCCAGCACTCGCGGCTCCAGCACTCGCGGCTCGGCCCGCATTCGCAGCCCCGGCGCTCGCAGCCCGGCCGGTACCGGTCGTTCGGCCGACACCGGTCGTTCGGCCGACACCGGCGACTCGGTGGGCAGGCGAGCGAGCGTGGTGTGTGGCCGGGTCGTGCCCGGACCGCCAGGCCGATTCCCGGCGATTCGGGCGGCGGGAGCGGACGGGAGGGCGGCGACGGCCAGCAGCAGGAGCGCCACGGTGGGCGCGATGGTCGTTCTCACGGCGGCAGCGTGCCCGACAGGCGGGGCGCCTCGCGACGGGCAGCGGGGCGCGCCTGTGGACAACCGGGCGGTTGGGGACAACCGCCCGATCACGCGCCCGGTGTGCTAGAGCCGGGTGCTCAGAAACCGCCCTCGGTGGGCAGCGAGATGTCGGGCTTCTCCAGCTCCTCGACGTTGACGTCCTTGAAGGTCATCACGCGGACATTCTTCACGAAGCGGGCGGGACGGTACATGTCCCAGACCCAGGCGTCGTGCATCTCGACCTCGAAGTAGACCTCGCCGTCGGAGTTGCGCACGTGCAGGTCCACCTGGTTGGCCAGGTAGAACCGGCGCTCGGTCTCCACCACGTAGGAGAATTGGCGCACGATGTCGCGATACTCCCGGTAGAGCTGCAGCTCCATGTCGGTCTCGTACTTCTCGAGATCCTCTGCGCTCATCGTTCGCCCTCCTGCGGCCCACATCCTGCCGATGAACCGTACCGCGCCGCGCCCAGCGGCGCGCGTTTAGCCACGGAGGCCGGTCGACGCCGTCAGCTCGGCCACCCCGCGCTGCCCGTTTCGTCCCCGCTCCGCCCGTGCCACGTTCTGGTACGAGCGGCGGTGCACCGGGCTCGGCCCGTGCTCGGTCAGCGCCGCCTGGTGCTCGGCGGTGCTGTACCCCTTGTGCAGCGCGAAGCCGTACTGCGGATACACCATATCGAGCTGTGTCATGATCCGGTCACGCGACACCTTCGCCAGCACGCTGGCGGCCGCCACACAGGCCGCGACCTGGTCGCCCTTCCACACCGCGAGGTTGGGCACCCCGAGCCCGTCCACCGGGAAGCCGTCGGTCAGCACGTACGCCGGGCGCGTGGTCAGCGCCGCCAGCGCGCGTCGCATCGCCGCGACGTTGCACACGTGCAGCCCGCGCCGGTCGATCTCCTCGGGCTCGATGACGACCACGGCGTGCGCCAGGGCGGTCGCCCGCACCACGTCGAAGATCCGGTCCCGGGTGGCCGGGGTGAGCAACTTCGAGTCGGTCAGCCCTTCGATCTCCGCGCGCTTGCTGTCGGGCAGCACCACCGCCGCGGCCACCAGCGGCCCCGCACAGGCCCCGCGGCCCGCCTCGTCGGCTCCGGCCACCACCGCGAAGCCGCGGCGCTGCAGCGCGCGCTCCAGGGCGTAGACGCCGCCGTCCACGCGCAGCACCGGACGCGACGGGCTCAGCACGGGCCGACCCCCGCGCCGTCGAGCACCGCGACCAGGTCGGCCGGGTAGAGGACCTCGGCCGTCTCCCGCAACTCCGGCACGCTCCACCAGTGATGGGCGTGCACCCACTGCTGCTCGACCTCGTCGAAGCCGCTGGTGTCGACGCGCCACTGCGGCACCCGTACCAGATAGAAGTCCTGCTCCTGGCGGTAGGCGACGCCGTCGAAGGAGAACTCCGCGACCTCCGAGTGCACGACGGGGCCCAGCTCGGCCGAGGGCACCGCGAGACCCGTCTCCTCGTACAGCTCCCGGGCCGCCGCCTGCGCGGTCGTCTCGCCGTCGTCGAGGCCGCCACCGGGGGTGAACCAGTAGTGCACGTCCGGGTGACGGGGGTCGCTGCCGCGGAACAGCAGCAGCCGCCCGGCGGCGTCCACCAACAGCACCCGTCCGGCCCGCCTCGACCGGCGCTCCACCTGCATGACATGCAGCCTAATTCGTGCGGCCCGCCAGGCACACGCCGGGCGCGGCCGGCCTCAGGCGGCGGGCGACGGCCCCGGCACGGCCGCGAAGGTCTCCGGCACGGTCAGCCAGGTGGCCCGGCCGAACGGCCAGAACAGCACGAAGGCCCGCCCGACCAGTGCCTCCAGCGGGATGGTCGCCTGCATGATGTCCTGGTTGTGGCCGTTGTAGTTGGCCAGCGAGTCCGCCGAGGCCTCGCGGTGGTCGCCCATCACCCAGACCCGGCCCGCGGGCACCGTGATGTCGAACTTCTGCGGGGCCATCTTGTTGCCGGGATAGACGTACGGCTCGTCCAGCGGCTGCCCGTTGACGGTGATCCGGCCCTGGGCGTCGCAGCAGACCACGTGGTCGCCGGGCACGCCGATGATCCGCTTGATGAAGTCCTCCTGCTCCACCGAACTGCGCCAGGTCAGCGGGGCCTCGAAGACGACGATCTCGCCGCGGGCCGGCTCGCCGAACTCGTAGGCGAGCTTGTTGACCAGCACCCGGTTGTCGACGAGCAGCGTCTGCTCCATCGAGCCGGTGGGGATGAAGAAGGTCTGCACCACGAACTGCCGCACCAGCAGGGCGACGACGAGGGCCACCACCAGCAGCACCGGCAGTTCTCTCCAGAACGATCCCCGGCCGCCGCGCGGCTTCTTCTTCTCGTCGTCGATCATGTGCCGGAGCCTACGCGGCGAGCCGGGAACCGGTGGCCCCCGGCTCGCCCGGTGTCAGCCTCCGGACGTCGGCTCCGGCACTCCCGCGAACGTGTCCGGCACGGTCAGCCAGGTGGTCCGGCTGAACGGCCAGAACAGCACGAACGCGCGCCCGATCACCGAGTCCAGCGGGATCGTGGCCTCCTCGATGTTCTGGCCGTGGTTGTTGTAGTTGGCCAGCGAGTCGCCGGAGGCCTCACGATGGTCGCCCATCACCCACAGCCGGCCCTCGGGGATGGTGACGTCGAACTCCTCGGGCGCCATCTTGTTGCCCGGGTAGACGTACGGCTCGTCGAGCGGGTGGCCGTTGACCTGGATGCGGCCCTGCGGGTCGCAGCAGACCACGCGGTCGCCGGGCACACCGATCACCCGCTTGATGTAGTCCTCGTGCTCCGGGGTGTTGCGCCAGCTCTGGGGCGACACGAAAACGATGATCTCGCCGCGCTCCGGTGCCCGGAAGTCGTAGACGAGCTTGTTGACCAGGACCCGGTCGTCGAGGTCCAGGGTGTGCTCCATCGACCCGGAGGGGATGAAGAACGTCTGCACCACGAACTGCCGCACCAGGAACGCCACGATGATGGCCACACCCAGCAGGATCGGCAGCTCGCGCCAGAACGACCCTTTGCTGCTTTTGGTCTGCTCGTCAATCACGCAGGGAGCCTACGCGGCGAAACTGAAAACGACGATCACCCGAGCTGTGTTGCCCTGTCGCGTGTAAGCCTGCGGCGTACCACCACCGCGCCGAGCAGCAGTGGCAGCGCCACCGACACCGACGCGCCGGGGTCCGGCCCGGCCGCGCCCGCCGCCAGGTCGGCGTCGGGCACCTTGTCGAACACCTCCTGGTGGGCCACCGAGCCCCAGCGGCTGAACGGCAGCGCGACGACCATCGCCTTGCCGATGACGTCGTCGATCGGCACCTGCCCCTGGCAGCGTGAATCCTGTGACACCAGGCGGTGGTCACCCATCACGAACAGCATGCCGGGCTCGACGATGACCTCGTCGAAGTCGCGGGTGTTGCAGGTCTTGTCGCCCTTGTCACCGCGCGGGGAGTTGCGGATCACGTACGGCTCGTCGATCGGCACGCCGTTGACGTAGATCCGACCGTCGACGTCGCAGCAGGACACCCGGTCACCGGGCAGCCCGATGACTCGCTTGATGAAGTCCTTCTCCCCCGGCTGGCTGATGCCGACGAGGTCGCCGACGGTGCGGCCGAGCTTGGAGAAGAAGCCCGCGTCCGGGTCCGCGCCGTTCTCCGGAGCCCAGTTGTCGGGGCCCTTGAAGACGATGACCTCGCCGCGCTCGGGGTCGCGGAACTCGTACACCACCTTGTTGACCAGGACGCGGTCGCCGACGAGGAGGGTGTCCTCCATCGAGCCGGACGGGATGTAGAACGCCTGCATCAGGAACGTGCGGATGAGCACCGCCAAGCAGAACGCCACCACCAGCAGCAGCGGAAGCTCCTGCCACAGCGGCATGCCCTTGCGGCCCCGGCCCCGGCGGCGTCGGCGCTTCTTCCACTGCTCGCCCGTGATCTCGTCGTGCCTGCTGCTGGGGAGGAGTGCCACAACTGCCGCCGCTCGTGAAGTTCGCCACTGGATGTCGGCCGCAAGCCTAGAAGAACAGAGAACTTTTCGGGAGTCCCCGTCAGGCTGTGATACGAGCTTTAACAAAGCGCCGGAAACACGAACGGGCGGCGACACCTGAAGGTGTCACCGCCCGTGATCGTCGAGGACGAGGTCTCAGGCGACCTTGGCCTCGCGCAGCTCCTTGATCTTCGCCTTCTTGCCGCGAAGGTCGCGCAGGTAGTAGAGCTTGGCGCGGCGCACGTCACCACGGGTCACGACCTCGACGCGGTCGATGGCGGGACCGTGGAGCGGGTAGCTGCGCTCGACACCCACACCGAAGCTCAGCTTGCGGACCGTGAAGGTCTCACGCAGGCCGGAGCCCTGGCGGCGGATCACGACGCCCTGGAAGACCTGCACACGGGACCGGTTGCCCTCGACGACCCGGGCGTGCACCTTGACGGTGTCACCGGCCCGGAACGAGGGGATGTCGGTCCGCAGGGAGGCGGCGTCGAGTACGTCCAGCGTTTGCATCGCTGCATCCTTGAATCTCAGCGCACCGGCTGCCGGTGCGCGTGTGGGCGATACTGACCCAGGCTCGGGCCGCGCGAAGCGGTGGTCGGCTTGAGTCCTCGTCGTCGCGCACGGCGTGCCCGACCGACGGCAGTGTCACCGTCCGCGGACGGCAACCCCTCTACTCTGCCACATCGACCCGGCGGGCCGGAAATCCGGCCTCGTCGAGTAGAGCGAGGTCACGCTTGTCGAGCGAGGCCGGGTCCAGCGCGGCCAGCAGGTCCGGCCGGCGTGCGGCGGTACGCAGCAGCGCCTGGTCGCGCCGCCAGCGGGCGATCTTCCCGTGGTCGCCGGAGCGCAGGATGTCGGGCACGTCGTGCCCGCGCCACGACGGCGGCTTGGTGTAGGCCGGCGTCTCCAGCAGCCCGTGCGCGTGCGACTCGTCGGCCAGCGAGTCGGCGTTGCCGAGCACGCCCGGGATCAGCCGGGTGATCGCCTCCAGCATCACCAGCACCGCGACCTCGCCGCCGAAGAGCACGTAGTCGCCCAGCGACACCTCGCTGACCGGCATGCGCTCCGCGGCGTGGTCCAGCACCCGCTGGTCGATGCCCTCGTACCGGCCGCACGCGAAGACCAGGTGCGACTCGGCTGCCAGCTCGTACGCGGTGGCCTGGGTGAACGGGGCGCCGGCCGGGGTGGGCACCACCAGCCGCGCGGGCGTGCCCTGCGGCACCAGCTCGTCCAGGGCCTGACCCCAAGGCTCGGGCTTCATCACCATGCCCGGCCCGCCGCCGTACGGGGTGTCGTCGACGGTGCGGTGCACGTCGTGCGTCCAGGTGCGCAGATCGTGCAGGTGCAGGTCGAGGATCCCCGTGGTGCGCGCCTTGCCGATGAGCGACAGCTCCAGCGGGGCGAAGTACTCCGGGAAGATGCTGACGACGTCGACGCGTTTGCCCGTCACAGGTCGAACAGCCCGCCGGGCGGGTCGACGGTGATCCGGCCGCCGGCCACGTCCACCTCGGGCACGATGGCGCTGACGAACGGGATGAGGCCGGTCCTGCCGTCGGGCATGCGCACCACCAGCAGATCCGACGCGGGTGCGTGGTCGATGCGGAGCACCTTGCCCAGCGGCTCGCCGCCGACGGTGACCACGTCGAGCCCGACCAGCTGGTGGTCGAGATACTCGTCCGGGTCCTCCGGCGTCGGCACCTCGGCGGAGTCGACGTTGAGGACCGCGCTCTTGGCCAGCTCGGCCATGTTGCGGTCCGGGATCTCCGCGAACGTGACGATCAGCTCGCCCGAGTGCGGGCGCGCCTCCCGCACGGTCAGTTTGCCCGGCAGTCCCGCCACGGTGGGCTCGACGATCAACGTCGAGCCCACCGCGAAGCGCAACGCGGGCTCGTCAGTGCGCGGATGCACCAGGACCTCGCCCCGGATGCCATGCGCGCGCATGACGTGTCCGACGATCAGAAGCATGTGACTGCTGATCCGCCGTCAGAACGCGTCGACGATGTCGACGCGGATGCCCTTGCCGCCGACCGAGCCGACCACCTGGCGCAGGGCCCGTGCGGTGCGACCACCCCGGCCGATGACCGTGCCGAGGTCCTCGGGGTGAACCCGGACCTCCAGCCGCGGCCCGCGGCGGTTGTCGACCAGACGCACCCGGACGTCGTCCGGGTGGTCCACGATGCCCTTGACGAGGTGCTCCAGCGCGGGCCGGAGCGCGGCGTCAGCTCTGCTGCTCGTCGCCGGCCGCAACAGTCTGCTCCTCAGCCTTGGCCTCGGCCGCCGGCTCGGCGACCTTCTCCGCCTTCGCGGCCTTCTTGGCCGGGGCGGCCTTGGCGGGCTCGAGGCCCGCGGCAGCCTGGGCGGCGGCCTCGTAGGTCGACTTGCGGTCGGCCTTCGGCGCGGCCACCAGCAGCGGCGGCGGGGCCGGCAGGCCCTTGAACTTCTGCCAGTCGCCGGTCTTGGAGAGGATCGCGATCACGGACTCGCTCGGCTGCGCGCCGACCGACAGCCAGTGCTGCACCCGGTCCGACTTGACCTCGATCACCGAAGGGTCTTCCTTCGGCTGGTAGATGCCGATGAACTCGATCGCCTTGCCGTCGCGCTTGGTGCGCGAGTCGGCGACGACGATGCGGTACTGCGGGTTGCGGATCTTGCCCATCCGCAGAAGCCGGATACGAACGGCCACGGTTTTACGCTCCTGTGGGATTGAGGTGAGCGCCATCGCCCTGCGTGGGGTTGCCGGGCTCCGTTGCTCGAGACATCGCCGCGCCCCGGAAGTTAGAGGGCAGCCGGAAACGCACCGAATATCAGCTAGCCATTGTGCCAGACGGAACCGGACGGATCGCGCGCGGGCGGTCCCAACCCGCTGTGCGTCGCGGCACCGGCCAGGCGGGGTCGGGACGGAAATCACACCAGGTCCCGTCGAACGGGAACGCCCCCGCCTCGGCGATCTCGATCAGGCGCGCCCCGTCTGCCCGGATCCGCGCCGCGCCCGCCTCGTCCCAGTAATCCGCGTGACCGGTCTTGGCGGCCAGCTCGGCCTCGTCCTTCCAGCGCCAGCTCAGGTCCGGTTCCACCAGCACGTCGAGCGCGTTGTCGGCGAAGTCCACGCCGCAGACGTCCCCGTCGCGCCAGCGGACGAAAGGCTCCTCCAGGTTGCCGTACCAGCTGCCGAACTCACCACCCGGGAAGAACCACCACACCGACCACGGCTCCCCCAGCCGCTGCCACATCAGCAGGTCGTTGCCCGCCCACGTCAGCGGTCGCAGAGCGGCGTCCGGGCCCAGTTCGTCGAGGGTGCCGTCGTGATGGCTGCGGCCGTCCTCGGTCATGATCCGCCAGTACGTCGTGCCGGCCGGCAGCCACAGCAGCAGGCCCCGCTCACCGTCCTCGACCACCGTGGTGGCCTGGAGGAACGTGATTCGCCCGCCGCGCCAGCACCGCCGCAGCACGGTCTGCCCCGTCTCGAAGTGCATGGGCCGGGACATTACCGGCGATTGTCGCCGCCCAGGGGGCACGCCGGGGGTCAGGCTCGTTCGCGCGGACGGTCCCAGCCGGCCGGGACCTCGGCGGGCACCGTCCAGGCCGGGTCGGGCTGGAAGTCGCACCACGTCCCGTCGAACGGGAACGCCCCCGCCTCGATCAGCTTGACCACCCGCTCGCCCTCGGCCCGCACCGCCTCACCGTCCGCCACCCAGTAGTGCTGCGGGTAGGCCAGGCGCTCGGTGAACTCCTCCTCGTCCTTCCACCGCCAGGACCGGTCGGGCGTCACGACGATGTCGAGGTCCTGGTCCACGATGTCGACCCCGGCGACGTGGCCGTCGTCCCAGCGCTGCCCGGACTCCTCCAGGTTCACGTACCACCGGGTGAACCGGCCGGCATCGTCGCGGAAGAACCAGACCGAGTGGTCCTCGCCGCGCGGCAGCCACTTGAGCAGGCTCGGCCCCGACCAGGTGACCTCCCAGAGCTTCGTCTCCGTCTCGATCCACTCCGAGAACGGCATGGCCCGCAGGCCGCGCCGGTCGACGGCCAGCCGGTCCAGCATCGGGGCGCCGCGGGGCACCCACAGCAGCAGGCCCTGCTCGTCGTCGGCGACGACCACCGCCGTCTTGAGCAGGCCGATCCGGTGGCCGTGGAAGTGGCGGTGCAGGATCACCCGTCCGGGTTCGAAACGCATGTGCCAACCCTAGCGAAGAACTTGATTGACCAAGTCGTACGACACTAGAGTCGAGCCGTCGCGACAGCACCACCGCAAGACCCCCGGCCGCTTCGAAAGAGCGGAATGGGCGGCTCACCACCGGCTACCGGACCGGATGGGAGTGGGGGCCGCTCCTGAGTAGTTCCTTTGCAGCCACACTCAGGAGGACGTGGGAATGTCGATTCCCGTCGAACAGCACCAGCACGCCGAACACCAGCGCATCCAGAAGATCGACGAGGATGCGACCACGGTCATCGTGCAGGTCGGCCAGATCGCCGAGACGCAGCGCAAGCACACCGCGATGCTGGAGCGGCACACCGTGTACCACCAGCAGCACCGGTCCGACCTGACCGCGCTACGGCGCGATCTTGAGGACACCCGCACCGAGATGAACATGCGTTTCTCGGCACTGGACGATGACGTCGCCGGGTTGAAGACCGACGTCGCCGGCCTGAAGACCGACGTATCGCAGATCAAGGACACGCTCGGTGTGATCCTGTCGCGCCTGCCGGAGCAGCCGGCCGCGTGAGACGGCGAAAGCGGCCCCCGGAGCCTGACCGGGGGCCGCTTTCGTGTCGTTCGGGTCAGTACGAGCGGGCCAGGATCGCGGTCAGGTCGGGCTCGTCCTGCGAGGCCGGGATCGAGCCGTCGGCCCGGAACAGGCAGCGCACCGTGATGGCGCGCTCGTTGGCCAGCGCCTCGCCGTCGACACCGACCGCGGACCACGGCACCCGCGCCCAGCCGGTGCCGGCCGCCTCCATGGCCTCGTCCAGGGTGGACACCTCGACGGTGTTCGCCTCCCGGCGGGCCAGGGCCTCGTCGTACAGCGCCTTCTGGTCGGCCTCCAGCGCCGCGGTGACCGCACCGACGGCCTCGCCGAGCTGCAGCGGGGTCTTCGAGCCGTCGAACCGGCGGACCAGCACGACGCGGCCCTCGGCCAGGTCGCGCGGGCCGACCTCGACCCGGACCGGGTAGCCCTTCAGCTCGGCGTCCACGGCGCGGCGGCCGAACGGGGTGTCGACCCGGTCGTCCAGCTTCACCCGGACCCCGGCCGCGGCCAGGTCCTCGACCAGCGTGCGGGCGGCGGAGGTGATCGAGCCGTCGGTCTCCTTGACCACCGTCACCAGGGCCTGGACCGGCGCGAGCGCGGGCGGGATGCGCATGCCGTTGTCGTCGCCGTGGCACATGATCAGGCCGCCGAGCATACGGGTGGACGTGCCCCACGAGGTCGTCCAGGCGAACTCGCGGGTGCCGGCCTGCGAGGAGTAGCCGATGTCGAACGCCTTGGCGAAGTTCTGGCCGAGCTCGTGCGAGGTGCCCATCTGCAGCGCCTTGCCGTCGCCCATCATCGCCTCCAGCGTGTACGTGCTGGTGGCACCCGCGAAGCGCTCGCGGTTGGTCTTGCGGCCCAGCACCACCGGGATGGCGAGCAGGTCACGCATGTGGCGCTCGTACACCTCGTGGTGGATCTTCAGGGTGTAGTCCTTGGCGTCGGCCTCGGTGGCGTGGGCGGTGTGCCCCTCCTGCCACAGGAACTCCGACGTGCGCAGGAAGACCCGCGGGCGCATCTCCCAGCGGACCACGTTGGCCCACTGGTTGAGCAGCAGCGGTAGGTCACGGTAGGAGTCGACCCACTTGGCCATGAACTCGCCGATGACGGTCTCGCTGGTGGGGCGCACCACGACCGGCTCGGCCAGCTGCTTGCCGCCGCCGTGGGTGACCACCGCGAGCTCGGGCGAGAAGCCCTCGACGTGCTCGGCCTCGCGCTTGAGGTAGCTCTCCGGGATGAACAGCGGGAAGTACGCGTTCTCCGCGCCCGCCGCCTTGATCCGGGTGTCCATGTCGGCCTGCATCCGCTCCCAGATGGCGTACGCCGTCGGTCGGATGACCATGGTGCCCCGGACCGGGCCGTTGTCGGCCAGCTCAGCCTTGGAGATCAGGTCCTGGTACCAGCGGGGAAAGTCTTCCGCCCGGGGAGTGAGCACACGCGCCATAGCGGGTCATCCTACTGACCCGCCCAGCCCTCACTGCCCCCAGCCCGCCCGTGTCCCACCCCGCCGCCGCCCGCCCGATGTGTTCAAGATCGCCCGACTTGCCAGGCACCTGTGCGAAAACGCCCTCAAGATACGCACACCTGCCCGGCAACTCGAACGATCAAGGCCCGCCCGCCCGGAGCGCGCCCGCCCTCGCCCGACCTCGGCGGGCCGGGATCGCACCTGGCTGCAGTTTCAAGGAAAGTGCAGCCATCGGCACCTCGGTTCGTGCACTTTCCTGGAAACTGCAGCGCCGATCCGGAGCGGTGCGGGGCGGGGCGGGGCGGGGCGGGGCGGGTCAGCGGATGACGCGGCCGCGGAGGACGATGCGTTGGGGGGCGAGGAGGGTGCGCAGGTCAGCGCGGGGGTCTTCGGCGTAGACGGTCAGGTCGGCGAGGCCGCCGTCTGTGAGGCCGGGGAAGCCGAGCCAGTCGCGGGCGCGCCAGGAGCCGGCCGCGAGCACGTCGGACGCGGACATGCCGGCCGCGTGCAGGCGCAGCATCTCCTGGGCCGCGAGCCCGTGCGCGATGCCGCCGCCCGCGTCGGAGCCGACGTAGATCGGCACCCCGGCCTCGTGCGCCGCGGACACCAATGCCGGGAAGCGGTCGCGCAGCGCCAGCATGTGCTTGGCGTACCCGGGGAACTTCGCCTCGGCCCGCTCGGCGATGTGCCCGAACGTCTCGATGTTGATCATCGTGGGGACCAGGGCGGTGCCCCGGCGCGCCATCTCGTCGAGCAGGTCGGTCGACAGGCCGGTCCCGTGCTCGACGCAGTCGATGCCCGCGCGTACCAGCGTCGCGACGCTCGACTCCTCGAAGCAGTGCGCGGTGATCCGCGCCCCGGCGGCATGCGCCGCGGCCACGGCCGCGGTGAGCGTGGCCTCGTCCCAGGCCGGGGCCAGGTCGCCGCGGTCGCGGTCGATCCAGTCGCCGACCAGTTTCACCCAGCCCGTGCCCGCGGCCGCCTGCCGGGTCACCTCCGCGACCACCTGGTCGGCGGGCACCTCGACCCCGATCTCGGGCAGGTACCGCCGCGGCGGCGCCACGTGCCGCCCCGCGCGGGCGAGCCGCGGCACGTCATGGTCGTCGTCCAGCTCGGTGTACGGGAACGGCGAGCCCGCGTCCCGGATCGCCAGCACCCCGGCGTCCCGGTCGGTGATCGCCAGCTCCCGTGCCTGGTCCAGGCTGGTCACCGGGGCCCCGCCGGGCGCGATGCCGATGTGGCAGTGCGCGTCCACCAGACCGGGCAGCACCCAGCCGCCGTCGCTGATCGTCTGCGCCCCCGGCACCGGGGTCAGCGACACCCGGTCGCCCACCAGCCACAGATCGCGGACCTCGTCGTCGGGGAGCACCACGCCCCGCACATGCAGCGCCGTCGCCATGCTGGCACTGTGCCACACGGTTGATCACGGTGGTTAGGGTGTGCGCCATGTCGCCCCTGCCCCCGTTCCGCCAGGTCGCGCTGTGCCTGCTCACCGTCGGGGTACTGCTGCGGCAGGCCCAGCCGTTCCTCTGGCAGGCGTACGGGCCCGAGCGGCTGGGCTACCCGCTGGCCCTGCTGGTCGGTTTCCTGCTGCCGCTGCTGGCCGCGCTGGTGCTGCCGTACGCCGCGTACGAGTGGTTCGCCCGCCGCCACCGGTCCCGGCCCGCCTCGTTCCTGGTGCGCGACGGGGGCTTCGACGCGCCCGTGTCCGCGCTCGCGGGCCGCCGGATCATCATGTTCGGCCTGCTGGCGTTCGCGGTGCCGGTCACCGAGTCCGGCGACCACGGGCGGCAGCTGCTCACCGATCACCTCATGCTGCCGCTCGGCGTCCTGCTGCTGCTGGTCGGCGGCACCATGGTCGCCGGCGCGCTGCGCCCCGGGCCGGTCGTCCGGCTGACCCCCGATCACCTGATCCTGGGCGGCTGGCGGCGCACGCTGGTGCGATGGGACGCCGTCGCCCGGGGCGACGCGCTGCCGCCCGCGCCCGGCGACACGACCTTCTACGTACGCGAGATCCAGCCGGGCCGGGTGCGCTGGCACAACCTGCCGGTGGACCTGTCCCACGTCGACACGGCGTTCCTGATCGCGGCCGTGCACCACTACACGTTCCATCCGGAGCACCGGCCGGCCGTGGGCACCGAGACCGAGTTGCAGCGCCTGCGACAGGTCTGCGGGACGACGGACGAGAGCCAGGTCATCGCATAGCGGCCGCGAACGGCACGCTGCCGCCGCAGGCCGCCAGGCTGGCGTGGATCACCCCGACTACGGTGTGCGCCATGTCGCCCCTCGCCCGGTTCCGGATCACCGTCGTCGGTTTCGCGCTGGCCGGGTTCGTCCTGCAGCTCGGCCGGAACCTGGCAGTGGACCAGCTCGTCATGGCAGATCGCCTCCCCGGCGGTGTGTTCACGATCGCCGTCCTCGGGCTGACGTTGCTCGGCCAGCTCGCGCCGATCGGCGGATACCTGCTGGTCGTCATGCGCGGGCGGCCGATCCCGGCCTCCTTCGTCGCGACCGGGGACGGCTTCGTCGCGCCCGCCTCCCCCGTGATCGGGTTGCTCGTCGTGATGGCCTGGACCGGCGCGGGCGGAAGCAGCAGCCTCGCCAGGGTGCTCGGGGTCGGCGAGCGTGCGGCCTCCGGCCTCGATCTCGCCACCGCTGGCGTCTTTCTCGCCCTGGCCGTGATCTCGGGCGGATGGGTGCTGCTGCATGGACCGGCGGTCACTCTGACCCCGGCGGGGATCGAGTTCCGCAACATGTGGCGTACCGGCCGGGTGACCTGGGCGGAGCAGGCCGCCGACGCCCTGGGAACCACCGCGACGAGACTCGTGCTGGCAGTGCCCCGAGCAGGCGGGCAGCCTCGGCAGCTGCGGATCGCCAAGAATTTCGTGCACGTCGCCGAGACCTTCCTGACACGGGCGAGCAGGCACTACGCCGAGCACCCCGAGCACCGCGCCGCCATCGGCACCGAGGCCGAGCTGGCCCGGCTACGCGCGGCGCTGTCCGTGGGCGGTCCAGCGGATCCGTCGGGCTCCGCGCGGTCGCGCGAGTCCGGAGCAAGTCCGCGGTGACGGCCGGACAGGTCGCGGGTCACCCGGGAGGCTGACGCAGCAGTGGATCGAGGGCGATCCCTTGCGTTCGTTCGAACATGTGTTCGATAATGGATGCAGGCGCGGGGCGTCGGCACAGCTGAGTTGATGGCAGTCAGCATCTGTGCCGGCGCCTCCCCGACTGCATGCATCGATCCCATGCAGACGAAGATCGCCACCTCAGGCCCGGCGTCGGGGGGTGACCGGTAGCGGACCCTGAGGTGGCGATCTTCGAAAAACTCCGTGCGGCGAGGACCTACTTGTCCTTGTCGTCGCCCTTCATCAGCTTGCCGAAGTCGAGCTTCGGGGCCTTGAACGGGCTGCCGCCGCCCATGCCCATCTGCTGCTCCAGCGCGGCCGGGTCCATACCCGGCGGAAGCTGCGGCATGCCGCCCATGCCGGGCAGGCCGGCCGGGAAACGACCGCCGCCACCGCCGCCGCCCTTGGTGCCCTTGCGCTTGTTCTTCGGCGACTTGGTCGCCTTGCGGCGGCCGCCGCCGGGCAGGCCCATCATGCCGCCCATCTGCTTCATCATCTTCTGCGCCTGCTCGAAGCGGTTGAGCAGCTGGTTCACGTCGGTGACGGTGACACCCGAACCGCGGGCGATACGGGCCCGGCGCGAGCCGTTGAGGATCTTCGGGGTGCTGCGCTCGCCCGGGGTCATCGAGCGGATGATCGCGGTGACCTTGTCGAAGTGGCTGTCGTCGAGCTCGGCCAGCTGGTCCTTCATCTGGCCCATGCCCGGCATCATGCCGAGCAGGTTCGCGATGGGGCCCATCCGGCGTACGGCGATGAGCTGGTCGAGGAAGTCCTCCAGCGTGAACTGCTCGCCCCCGAGCAGCTTCGCCGCCATCTTCTCCTTCTGCTCCTCGTCGAAGGCCTGCTCGGCCTGCTCGATGAGGGTCAGCACGTCGCCCATGCCGAGGATGCGGCTGGCCATCCGGTCGGGGTGGAAGACGTCGAAGTCCTCCAGCTTCTCGCCGGTGGACGCGAACAGGATCGGCTGGCCGGTGACCTCGCGCACGGACAGCGCGGCGCCGCCGCGGGCGTCGCCGTCGAGCTTGGAGAGCACGACACCGCTGATGCCCACGCCGTCGCGGAACGCCGTCGCGGTGGCCACCGCGTCCTGGCCGACCATCGCGTCGATGACGAAGATGACCTCGTCGGGGTTGACGGCGTCGCGGATAGCGGCGGCCTGCGCCATCATCTCGGTGTCGATGCCGAGGCGGCCGGCGGTGTCGACGATCACGATGTCGCGCATGTGGCGGCGGGCGTGCTCGATCGAGTCCTTGGCGACCTGTACGGGATCGCCGGTGCCGTTGCCGGGCTCCGGCGCGTACACCTCGACGCCCGCGCGCTGGCCGAGCACCTGCAGCTGGTTGACGGCGTTGGGGCGCTGGAGGTCGCAGGCGACCAGCAGCGGCTGGTTGCCCTGGGCCTTGAGCCACCGGGCGAGCTTGCCCGCGAGCGTGGTCTTACCGGAACCCTGCAGACCGGCCAGCATGATCACGGTGGGCGGCTGCTTGGCGAACTGGAGCCGCCGCGCCTGCCCGCCGAGGACCGCGACCAGCTCCTCGTGCACGATCTTGATGATCTGCTGGGCCGGGTTGAGCGCCTGCGAGACCTGCGCGCCGCGCGCCCGCTCCTTGAGCCGGAAGATGAAGGCCTTCACCACCGGCAGGGCGACATCCGCCTCCAGCAGCGCCAGCCGGATCTCCCGGGCGGTGGCGTCCACGTCGGCGTCGGTGAGCCGGCCCTTGCTCCGCAGCTTGGAGAAGATGCCGGAGAGCCGGTCGCTCAGGGTGTCAAACACAGCGCAACATCCCCAATTGTTCGAGTTCGTCTGAATGAGCGGCTACAGGCAGCCTTGGTAAGGGTAGCCGCTGCCCCCACGGGCCGGTCCCACTGCCGCCCGGTCCGGCCATACCCACCTCCCCGACCCCGCGAACCGCCCTCCCGTCCGCGCCGGCCGCCACCCCGGCCGCCCGGCGTCCCCGATCGCCCAAGATCGCTCGACTTGCCCGGCACATGTGGGAAAGCGCGCTCAAGATACGCACAGGTGCCCGGCAAGTCGAACGATCAAGAATCGCTCCGCCGGTCACACCGCGGCGAGGACGGCGGCTTCGACCGCGTCGCGGTCGAAGTCGCCGACCAGGTAGAAGGCGTCGACGACGTCGGCGCCGAGGGTGGAGACGCGGGCGGTGCGCACGTCGACGCCGAGTTCGGCCAGGGCCGAGGTGACCCGGAAGAGCAGGCCCGGCGAGTCCGTGGCACGCAGCTCCAGCAGTGTCGCACCGGTCGCCTCGCCCCAGATGACCCGCGGCTCGGCCCCGGCCGCCGGCTTGCGGCCGCTGCCCAGCCGGCGCGGCAGCGCGAGCTGGTCCAGCCCCACCCGGCGCAGGTCGGCGGCGAGCAGCTCCCGGTCGGGCGGTGCGCCGTACCGGTTGTTGACCGCGCATTCGATGATGGCCCGCTCGCCGATCGTGGACGTGCCCGCTGCGACGATCTCCAGCTTGTGCGTGGCCAGGCAGCCGGCGACGGCGGCGAGCAGGCCGACGCGGTCGTGCGCGGCCAGCGCCACCCAGTCGTCGGCGACCTGCACCACGGGCAGCGGGCCGGCCAGCAGCGCCGGGTCGGGCAGGGTGGGTTCGGGCAGCTGGCCGCCGCCGAGCACCTTGCGCACCCGTGCACACAGGTCGTCGATGAGCTTGGACTTCCACCCCGACCAGGCGGCCGGGCCGGTGGCCTGGGCGTCGGCGCGGGCGAGCATCTGCAGCAGTTCCAGGGTGCCGGTGTCCCCGACGAGCTTGGCGACGTGGTTGATCGTCGCCGGGTCGTCGAGGTCGCGCCGGGTCGCGGTGTCGGGCAGCACCAGGTGGTATCGCACCAGCGTGGCGATCGTGTCGACGTCCGCGGGCGGCAGGCCCATCGCGGTGGCGATCTCGCGGGCCAGCTCCGCGCCGACCTCGCTGTGGTCGCCGGGCAGGCCCTTGCCGACGTCGTGCAGCAGCGCGCCGAGCACCAGCAGGTCCGGCCGGGCCACCTCGCGCGACCAGGTGGACGCGTTGGCGGCGGCCTGCACCAGGTGCCGGTCGAGGGTGAAGCGGTGCACGGGGTGGTGCTGGGGGGTGCCGCGCAGCCGGGTCCACTGCGGCAGCCAGGCCGAGGTCAGGCCGAACCGGTCGCAGGCCTCCCAGGCCGCCACCAGGCCGGTGCCCGCGCCGAGCAGGGTCAGCAGGGCGGTGCGGGCCGAGGCGGGCCACGGCGTCGGCAGCGGCGGGCAGAACCGGGCGAGCCACTCCAGGGTGGCCCGCGCGATGGGCATCTGGTGCTGGGCGGCGGCGGCCGCCACGCGCAGCGACAGCGACGGGTCGGGGTGCGGGCCGACGGCGGCTCGGGCCAGCACGATCTCGCCGTCCGCGGCGACCACGTCGCGGGCGATCGGGCGGCGCACGGCCACCGCCTCGCGGGCGCGCGGGTCGCCACCGCGGGTGGCGGCAGTGTTCCAGCGCTGCACCGAGCGCCAGGCGTCGGTCAAAGACCAGGAGACGGTACGCGCGTCGAGCCCGATCCGGCGCAGCAGCGCGTCCCCGTCGGCGAGCCCGAGCAGCTCCGCCACCTGCAGGCGCTCCTGGGCCCGCAGCCGGTCGTTGCGACGGCCGATGCTGACGTGCAGCGCGTCGCGTACGTCGAGCAGCCGGGTCGCGGCGGCGCGCACCTGGGGCGGCAGCGCGTCGGCGACTCCGGCGACGCCGATGCCGCGCAGCACGCCGACGTCGCGCAGCCCTCCGGCGGCCTCCTTGACGTCGCCTTCGAGCAGGTACGCCAGCTCGCCGTGGGCGGCGTGGCGCTCCTCGACGAGTTCGCGCAGCCGCAGCAGCTGGCGGCGGGCGGTGCGCCGCCACTGGTCCACGGCGGCACGGCTGAGCTGGGCGGACAAAGCCGGATCGCCGGCGATGTGGCGGGCGTCGAGCAGCCCCAGGGCGACTTTGACGTCGTCGTGCGCCGCGTCGAGCGACTCGGCGACGGTGCGGGTGGAGTGGTCCAGTCCCATCCGGGCGTCCCAGATCGGATACCAGAGCGAGGCCGCCAGCTCGTCGATCCCCGGCACCCCGGTGTGCACCAGGATCAGGTCCAGGTCGCCGTGCGGGGTGCACTCCCGGCGGCCCAGGCCGCCGACGGCCACCAGGGCGACTCCGGGGGTGTCCGGCAGCAGGCGGCGCAGCCAGGCGTCGAGCGCCCCGGCCCGCGCGAGCCGGGCGACCGCGCCGATGGAGCCCGGCTCGCGCAGCGCTAGGCGCGCATAGTCGGGCCCGGGGCCCGCCGCGCTGTCCGATGCGGAAGCTACGACGTTCCCCGGGCCCATGTGGTCCTCTTTCAGGTTGTTGCGACTGTCATCTCAGAGCGCGTCGAGACCGCGCTCGCCGGTGCGGACCCGGACCACCTCGGAGACCTCGGTGACCCAGACCTTTCCGTCCCCGATCTTGCCGGTCCGGGCGGCGGTGACGATGGAGTCGACGACCTTCTCCACGTCCAGCTCGTCCGTGACGACCTCGATCCGGATCTTCGGCAGGAACTCCACCGTGTACTCGGCACCCCGGTACACCTCGGTGTGGCCCTTCTGCCGGCCGTAACCCTGGACCTCGCTGACCGTCAGCCCGGCGACGCCCATGGCGTGCAGAGCCTCCTTCACAGCGTCCAACTGGTACGGCTTGATGACGGCGGTGACCAGCTTCATGCTCAACCCCTCCATCTGGGAACCTTAGCCGGACACCTTTTCGGTGGCCGGTGCCGTCTCTTCCACATCGGCCTTGGGGGCCTTGGGCGTACCGATACCGGCCAGAGCGAAGGCGCCGGCGCTGCCGCCGCCCGCCGAGGACGACAGCTCGTACGCGCTCTCCGCGTGCTCGGCCACGTCGATGCCCTCGACCTCGGCCTCGGGCTTGACCCGGAAGCCGATGGTCTTGTCGATCACGAACGCGAGCAGCGCCGCGACCACGAACGAGAAGACCGTCACGATGCCGCTGGCCAGCGCCTGCCGGCCGAGCTGCGTCACGCCGCCGCCGTAGAACAGGCCGTCCTGGCCGCCCAGCGTGGTGATGAAGGAGTTCAGCTCGGTGCTGGCGAACAGACCGATGAACAGCGAGCCGATCCAGCCACCGACGAAGTGCACACCGACCACGTCGAGCGAGTCGTCGTAGCCGAGCTTGTACTTCAGGCCGACCGCCAGCGCGCAGACCGCACCGGCCACGAGGCCGAGCAGCACCGCGGGCAGGGTCGGGATGAAGCCACAGGCCGGGGTGATCGCGACCAGGCCGGCGACCGCGCCGGAGGACGCGCCGACCAGGGTCGGCTTGCCGTCACGGAACCACTCGACGATGATCCAGCCGAGCAGACCGGCCGCCGTGGCCACCTGGGTGTTCAGGAACGCGACACCCGTGATGGCGTCGACCGTCAGCTCCGAGCCCGCGTTGAACCCGAACCAGCCGAACCACAGCAGACCGGCGCCGAGAGCGACGAACGGCACGTTGTGCGGCTTGAACTTGTCCTTCGGCCAGCCGATGCGCTTGCCGAGCACCAGGGCCACGCCCAGTGCCGCGGCACCGGCGTTGATGTGGACCGCGGTGCCACCGGCGAAGTCGAGCGCGAAGATCTTGGCGCCGATGAAGCCGCCGCCCCAGACCCAGTGCGCGACCGGGATGTAGACCAGGGTGACCCAGCCGAAGGCGAAGACCAGCCAGCCGGCGAACTTCGCCCGGTCGGAGATCGCGCCGCTGATCAGGGCGACCGTGATGACCGCGAACATCATCTGGAAGATGGCGAACACGTACGTCGGGATGCCCGTCGACGCGCCGGCCAGGAACCAGATCTCGCCGGTCTTGTCGATCGGCATACCCAGGTAGGTGGAGAAGTTACCGATGAAACCGTTCAGGTCCGCGTTGGCGTTCGTGCCGAACGCGGCGGTGAAGCCGTAGACGACCCAGATGATGGAGACGAGCCCGATCGAGGCGAAGCTCATGATCATCATGTTGAGGACGCCCTTGGCACGGTTCAGGCCGCCGTAGAACAGCGCCAGACCCGGAGTCATGAGCAGCACCAGAGCGGACGAGACCAGCAGCCACGCTGTGTTGCCGGTGTCGATCGTCGGTGGATCTTCGACGAGCAGCACGCTGCCCTCCTAAGTGAGTGGGTTCCTCCCAGCCAGCCCCGAGGTCGACCGTCGTGGCGCCGCCGTGTCGACAGGCCGCTCGTCGTGTCATCCCCGACCGATCGCCGCAGTGCCATCGGTGCTGGTTGGGGGGCAGCATCGCCAACCCCTGTTTCGCGCAGTGACGCTGCTCGGTTTCCGGCACGTCACGATCTGTTTCGTACGTGTGAAGAAATGTTCACACGTGAGGAGAGCATTCATGGCGCGTTTCAGCGCAGCGCGTGCTCCAGCGTGTACCGCTCGTAGTCAATCAGCCGAAGGTCGCGAAGCGGCCGCCGAAGGTGGCCCTTCTGCACGATCCGTACGAACGCCGGCTCCCCCGCGGTGGCGAGGCGGCGGATGCCCTCGACGTGGTCCACGATCCGCTTGCGGATGGTCCGCACGAGACGGTGCCGGTCGCGCGGGATCAGCCCGTACGCGTCGGCGAACAGGCGCAGCCGGCGCGGCCGGTCGGGCCGGTGCCAGCCGAGCGTGATCGAGTCCCGGTCACTGAAGATCGGCACCCAGGTCCAGGCCGCGTACGCCACGTCGTAGATGCGCGACCCGGGCGAGGCGAGGTCGAAGTCGATCATCGCGAGGGTGCCGTCCGGCCGCCAGATGACGTTGTGTGGGGCGGCGTCGTGGTGGCAGATGATCTCCGCGTCCGGCGGGGGCGGCCCGAACGAGCGCCACACCCCGCCCGGCGGCGTGCGGAAGCCGGCCTGCGCGTCGTGGAACATGCGCAGCATGGTGGCGACGGTGACCAGCGCCTCGTCGGTGACCCAGTGCGGGGCCAGCGGGTACTCCCCGCACTCGCCCGGCAGGTACGACAGCACCTCGCGGCCGTGCTCGTCCATGCCCAGGGCACGGGGGGAACCGGTGAAACCGGCGTACTCGAGATGGCGCAGCAGGGCGTGCACGGTCGGGGTCCACGGACCGGCGTTGCGCCGGACCGTCTCACCGACCCGCACCACCGTGCTGACGTTCCCGCCACGCAGCGGGATCTCGGTGGGATCCTGGAAAGGGGCTGTCACCATGGACTCGTCAGCTGCTCGTCGCTCGTCGGCTCGTCACTCGTCGCCGAGAAGCGCCGAGACGAACTGCTGAGGGTCGAAGGGTGCGAGATCGTCGGGACCCTCGCCGAGGCCGACCAGCTTCACCGGAATGCCGAGAGCACGCTGCACCGCGATCACGATACCGCCCTTCGCCGTGCCGTCCAATTTAGTGAGCACCACGCCGGTGACATCGGCGACCTCGGTGAAGACCCGAGCCTGGCTCAGCCCATTCTGTCCCGCGGTCGCGTCGAGCACCAGCAGGGTCTCCGAGACCGGGCCGTGCTTCTCCACCACGCGCTTGATCTTGCCCAGCTCGTCCATCAGGCCGACCTTGTTCTGCAGGCGGCCGGCGGTGTCGATGAGCACGGTGTCGACGCCCGCGTCGATGCCCTTCTTGACCGCGTCGAACGCCACGGCGGCCGGGTCACCGCCCTCGGGACCGCGCACGACCTGCGCGCCGACCCGGCTGGCCCAGGTGGCCAGCTGCTCGGCGGCGGCCGCGCGGAAGGTGTCGGCCGCGCCCAGCACCACGGTGTGGCCGTCGGCCACCAGCACCCGGGCGATCTTGCCGCAGCTGGTGGTCTTGCCCGCGCCGTTCACGCCGACGACCAGGATCACCGACGGCTTGCCGTCCACGACGCCGGTGTGCAGCGAGCGGTCCAGCTTCGGGTCCAGCGCCTCGGTGAGCTCCTCGGCCAGCAGCGAGCGCAGGTCGGCGGTGCTGCGGGTGCCCAGCACCCGGGTGCGCTCGCGCAGCTTCGCCACGATCTCGGTGGTCGCCTGCACGCCCACGTCGGCGCTGATCAGGCTCTCCTCGACCTCGTCCCACGCGTCGTCGTCGAGGTGGTCCCGGGACAGCAGGCCGAGCAGGCCCTTGCCGAAGACGTTCTGCGAGCGCGACAGCCGGGCACGCAGCCGCACCAGGCGGCCGGCGGTCGGCTCCGGCTTCTCGATCTCCGGCTCGGCCTTCGGCGGCGCGACCGGCGGTGCCGTCTCGACCGGCGCGGGCGGGGCCGGGGCGGGCACGACGGCCGGCTTGCCCGGTGCGGCCTGCTCCGGCGCCTTCTCGGGTGCGGGCGGGGCGATCACGCTCGGCGGGATCTTCTCCCCGCGCTCGATCCCCGGGCGCTCGCCTTCCGGCGCCTGCGGCAGCGTGCCGCGGCCCGGCCGGCGGACCAGGAACAGCGTCAGTCCGGCCAGCAGCAGCAGGCCGATGACGATGAGTACGGGGACGAGCGCGTCTTTCATGCTGGGCATCCTCTCAAACCTCGGCGCATCCGGCGCACACCGGAGGCCGCGCGCGCCGATACGACAGCCCCGGCCCTGGCCACCACCGTCCCGATCACGGAGGATGTCCGCGTGGCGAACCTCCTCCTCGGCCCCCTCCTGCGGCGCGTCGACGGTGACCAGGCGGTCATCTGGGTACAGACCGACCAGCCCGCACGGGTGCGCGTGCGCGCCGGTGAGGCGAGCGTGACGTCGGACACGTTCGAGGCGTTCGAGGTGCACGTGGGACTGGTGGTGCTGGCCGGGCTGACGACCGGCGCTAACTCGTACACCGTCGAACTCGACGGCGCGGCCGTGTGGCCGCTGCCGGGATACCCCGATTCCGTGATCACCATCCGCGATCCGGGACAGGCCGACGCGGTGATCGCGTTCGGCTCCTGCCGCGAGGCCAGCGCGCAGACCCACGCCGAGGCCGGGCACGACCCGGACGCGTTGGAGGCGCTCGGGCACCGGCTGCTCACACAGGCCCGGCACGGGCACGCCGACCTGCCCGACCTGCTGGCGCTGATCGGCGACCAGATCTACGCCGACGGCCTGTCCGCCCCGACCCGCAGCTGGCTGGCCGAGCAGACCAGGCCGGACTCCGCGCCCGAGGGACACGTCGTCACGTTCGCCGAGTACGTGCACCTCTACCACGAGTCGTGGACCGAGATGCCGGTCCGCTGGCTGCTGTCCACGGTGCCCAGCGTGATGATCTTCGACGATCACGAGATCATGGACGACTGGAACTCCTCCGCCGCCTGGCTCGCCGAGGTGCGCCGCGAGCCCTGGTGGGACGAGCGCAGCACCACCGGCATCGCCTCGTACTGGCTGTTCCAGCACCTCGGCAACCTCGCCCCGGCGCAGCTCGACGGCGACCCGGTGTGGACGCGCATCCGGGCCGGCGAGGACGCCACCGCGGTGCTGAGCGAGTTCGCGGCCCGGGTCGCCACCCCGGCCGGGCCGGACCCCTACCCGTGGGGGTACACCGTCGACGTCGGCCGGACGCGGCTGGTCATGCTCGACTGCCGGGGCAACCGGGTGATCGACGGGCCCGAGCGCCGGATGTGGCCCCAGGAGCATTGGGACGACCTGGCCGAACAGGCCCGCGCCGACTGCGACCACCTCGTGCTGGCCTGCTCGCTGCCGTGGCTGCTCGCGCCGACGATCCACCACGGCGAGGCCGTCATCGAGGTGCTGGCGGCGAAGCGGCCCGGCATGGAGCGGCTGCGCCAGAGGTACGACCTGGAGCACTGGGCGGCCGTCGGGCACTCCTTCGACGAACTGACCGCGCTGATCGCCGGGGTGCGCGGACCGGCCACGGTGAGCGTGCTCGGCGGCGACGTGCACCACTCGTACGTCGCCCGCGCCGCGATCCCCGGCGCCACCGCGACCGTGCACCAGATCACCTGCTCGCCGCTGCACCAGAGCATCCAGGGCGTCATGCGCACGCTGCTGCGGGTGGGCTGGTGGCGGGCGCTGTCCGGCCCGGCGGCGCTGGTCGCCCGCCTGTTCGGCGTGCCCCGTCCGGGGGTGCGCTGGAAGGCCTACGACCCGCCGTACTTCGGCAGCGCCGTGGCCACGCTCACCCACCGTGGCCGCGCCGCCTCCGTCGTCATCGAGGGCACCGCCGACGGCACCGGCCTGTCCCCCGTCCTCCGCCACGACCTCACCCGCTGACGCTTCGGTGTCGCCTTTCCGACACCTGACCGTCCGGCAATCCACTGCGCCCGGTCCCCGGCCGCGCCTTCCATAAACGTTGGCCTATTACATCGACTGCTGCGCGATCAAACTCGATGTAATAGGCCAACGTCGATCGCAAGCGGGGGGAGGGGAGCGCCGGTCGCCGGCGACGGCGGATCTCAGGCAACCTCGGTACTGACCGGCACGGACACCGAGTGGTCGTCGGTCACCAACGTGACCTTGCCGCCCGCATGCTCGACCGTGAGCAGCGTGCCCGGCGGCAGCACGTCCAGCACGTCCGGCGGCAACTGCACGGTGCCGTCCCCGGCGATGACCGCGAACTCGCGCCCGTCGCGCCCCTCGGACCCGACCCGGCCGTCGCGGATGGTCACCGCCCGGCCCAGCCGCGCGCCCACGTCGGGGTCGTGCGTCACGGCGACGATGGTGGTGCCACGCTCGGTGTTGACCGCCTCCAGCGCCGCCAGCACCTCGTCCCGGGCGGTCCGGTCGAGCTGGCTGGTCGGCTCGTCGACGAGCAGCAGGCCGGGTGAGGCGGCCATGCCGACCGCGATCGCGGCCCGCTGCGCCGCACCGGGCGGCAGGTCCTGCACCTTGCGGTGGCCCAGGCCGGTCAGCCCGAGCAGCGCCAGGATGCGCTCCGGCGGCTCCAGGTCTGCGGGGCGCACGTGCGCCGCCCGGCGCTGGGCCAGCCACACGTTGCTGAGCACCGTGGCGTACGGCAGCAGGTTGCGCCGCGCCCCCTGCAGCACCACACCCAGGTCGGTGCCGCGCAACCGGGCCAGCTCGGCCTCGCTGATCCGGCCGATGTCCACCAGGCCGATCTGCACCCGCCCCGCACTGGGCCGCATCAGCCCGGCCAGCAGCGCGATCAGCGTCGACTTGCCGGAGCCGGACGGCCCGACCAGGGCCACCCGCTCCCCCGGCGCGATGTCCAGGTCGACGCCGGCCAGCGCGACCACGTCGCCGCCCTCGGCGCGGTAGATGTGCACCACCCGGCGGCACACCACGGCCAGGCCGGTCAGGCTGGAGTTCTTCACGAGGTCGCTCCTTCGCTCCCGCGCGCCACCCTCGTGGCGAGCAGGCACGTTGTCAACAGCACCAGCAGGGCCACCGCGATCGGGGCGGTGACCAGCGGACCGGGCAGGTCGGGCGGCGGCACGGCGGTGCCCCCGTCGCCGAACACCGGCAGTACGCCGCGGGCCAGCGCCCACGACAGCGCCGCGGCGAGCAGGCCGATCAGGGTGCCCGTGAGCACCAGGGCGAACCGCCCGCCCAGGTCCGCGCCGCGCAGCACCGCAGCGCGCACCCCCTGCCCGCGGAGGGCCGCCAGCCCTTCGTCGGCGCGGCCGCGTTCGAGCACCGCGGTGACCAGCAGGCCACCCGCGGCGAAGAGCACGCCGACCAGCGCGGCCGCGGCCAGGAACAGCATCGCCAGCGCGGGGGCCTGCTCCTCGTAGAGCCGCAGTTGCCCGGCCGCGTCCCGCTCGCCGAGCACCTTCAGCCCGTTGGCCTCCAGGCGCTCGACGAGGTCCGCGGGCGCGTCGGCGGACAGCCACACCTCGGGTTCCTGCGCGTCCGATTCGCCGCCCACCCGCAGGTCGGCGTACTGCAGATCGACCAGCGCGCCGTGCGCCCCGTAACGCGGAACCAGCGGCAGGGTGCCCGCGCGGACGATCGGGACCCGCACCGTGCCGCCCGCGCCGAGCAGCTCGGGGGGCAGGTCACCGGCGGCGACCAGGGGCAGCGGGTCGGGCGCGGGGTCGGCGGAGGCGCGCATGTCGGGGGTGAGCACGCTGTCCACCGACACCCGCAGGCCGCCCGCGGCGGGGGCCAGGTCCGGGACGGGCCGGGCGGCGCTGGTCTGCGGCAGCCGCCAGTGGTGGCCCGCCAGGTCCGCGCCGCTGAGCACCGTCTTGCCGGTGCGGTCGCGCAGGTCGCCGACGGTCAGGTCGACCAGGTAGCGCTTGGGCGTGAACAGGTCCACCGACAGCTGCCTGAGCTGGCAGGAACCGGCCGCGCAGGCGGGCGTGGCGATCCGGTACGCGTGCGTGCCCGGCTTCAGCTTCTCCACCCGGACGCTGGACTGCGCGCCGCCGACGCCGACCAGGCGCAGGGTGAGGCCCGCCGTGGCGCCCGGCTCGATCCGGTCCAGCGTGACGGTGACCTCGACCTCGGCCGCCGTCAGGGAGAGCGGCGTGACCTCGGCGGGCCGCAACTGCCGCGCCACCTCGGCCGGGGCCGTGGCACCGTACGCGTCCGGCCACAGCGCCACCGCGGGGAGCCGGGAGCTGTCCACCGCCAGCAGCTTCGTCTCGGTGTTCACGTTGACCCGCATGGCCGCCATCGCGTACCGGCCGTCCGGGTCCGCGGTGCGCACCGCGTGCAGCAGGCCGGCCGCGGGCAGCGTCTCGACCCGCAGCACGCGGGCCGCGCCGACCTGCACCTCGGCCCGCTCGTGCCAGGCCTGCGCGGCCACGTCCCGGGCCGACAGCGCGAAGCCGAGCAGCCCGAACACGACGGTCAGCAGCACCACGACCCAGTGCGTGCCGCCGCCCCGGGCCAGCGTCAGCGCGGCCAGGCCGGTGCGCAACCGTCCGCGGCGCAGCGCCCGGCGGCCCAGCCGTTCGGCGGGCACCCCGACCGCGCGGGCCGCGACCAGGCCCAGGCCCAGCGCGATACACAGCGGCGCGAGCAGCCCGATGCCGCCCGAGCCGGTGTCCCCGCCCGCCGCGACCTGGTAGCCGGCGACCAGCGCGAGCGCGCCGACCATCGCCTCGACGCCGCCGACCAGGCCGCCGCGGCGGCGCACCCGGGCCCGGCGCAGCAGGCCGAGCACCGGCGTGGTCAGCGCGCGCACCTGCGCGAGCAGCCCGGCCAGCAGCGCGCCGAGCACCGCCACGGCGGTGTACAGCGCCGACGCCGGGTTCAGGTACACCGTCGGCGAGCCCGGCAGCGCGACGGCCGCGAGCAGCGCGGTCGCGGCGTACCCGAGCAGGTAGCCGGGTATCACGGCGACCAGCACCGGCACGGACGTCTCGGCGGTGGCCAGCCACCACCGGGTGCGGGCGGGCACGCCGCGCAGCGCGGTCAGGCCCAGCTCGCCGCGCCGCTGCTCGACGCCGCCGGCCACCGCGATGAACAGGACCAGCCAGCACAGCATCACCAGCGGCACGGCCGCCAGCAGCAGGCTCGACGCCAACTGCTCCTCGCCGGCGCTGATCCGGGCGATGAGGTTGTCCACCTCGGTGTCGGTGCCGAAACCGCCCGCGTCCAGTTCCGACTCGGCGTCGCCGAGGTCGTCGCGCAGCCGGTCGGTGTCCTCGAACGCCGCAGGGGTGATCAGGAGGTCCACCATGCGCATCCGGCTGCCGTCGACGGCCGCCACGGTGCGCTCGGTGGCGAACGCGGCTGGCTGATCCAGACCGGTGAGGACCTGCCGATCGCCCCAGTACGGGTCGTCGAGCCGGACCGGCTGGTAGAGGCCGACGACGGTGAGGCGCACCGGCGCGGGCGGGTCCTCGTCCTGCGGCCCGGCCGGCGGCGAACGGAACTCCAGGTCCTGGCCGGGTAGCGCGGCGAGCTCGGAGGCGGCGTCCACGCGCAGCACGACCTCGCGCTCGCCGGTGGCGCACCGGCCCCGGACGATGGTCAGGTGCTCGCAGATCCCGGTCCGAGTGGCCAGGAACATGCCCTGCTCGTTCTCCTCGCCCTGCTCGCCGGTGACTACGACCTGGGCCGAGATCCCACTGAGCGTGACCATGCCGGGCACGTACGGCCGCAGCGGCTGGTCGCCGCCGCGCGGGTCGTCCGAGGTCTGCGCGGTGACGACCCGTTCGCCGACGGTGGCCGCGGCGACCTCGACGCCGCGCAGCGACACGGCGGCCGCGTCCTGGTAGAGCGGTCCCGCCGCGGCGGCGGCCGCGGCCAGTGCCGTCAGCAGCAGCGTGATCACGGCCAGGCCGCGCCGAGCCCGCACCATCGCCCACAGCAGCGCCGTCATCGCTGTCCCTCCGCACTGCCGGGGCGGCCGGTGGTGGCCCTGACCAGTGAACGTCCCGCCGTCAGCGCGGCCGCCAGCAGCACCAGCGTCGCCGCGGCTACCGCTGCCGCGACCAGCGCCAGGCCGGGTCCCGGTGGCGCCAGCCCGCCGCTGGCGGTCAGCATCTGCCGGGCCGGGCCGCTGACCGCCCACGCCACGGCGGCCGTCAACGCGCCCACCGGCGCGGCGATACCGATCATCGCGAGGTTGCCGAGGCGGCCCGCGCGGGCGGCCGCACCGGCGGGCAGTCCCTGCGTGCGCAGGGCCGCCAGCTCGGCTGACCGGTTACGACGGTCCGTCGCGGCGAGCACGAGCACGGCCAGCGCCACCAGCAGCACGCTGAGCACCGCCGCGGCCAGGTGCAGCCGCAGCGCCAGTCCCGCGCCCTGCTCGCGGTAGCGGTCGACACGCTCGCCGACCGCCTCGTCGCGCACCGGAACCAGGCCAGCCGCGCGCAACCGGTCCACCGCGTCGGCGGGGGCGGCGGCGTTCAGCCACACCTGGAGCTGGATCGCGTTGTCCCGGCTGCCGCTGAGCCGGTCGGCAGCCTGCAGGTCGAACAGCGCCCCCTCGGTGCCCGCGCCGGGCAGCACCGGCGACACCCAGCGCAGGTCCACCGGCCGGGGCAGCGCCTGCAGCGGTTCGATCTCGGCCAGCTCGCCGGTGTGCGCCAGCCACGGCGGCCCGGCCGCGACGGCGGGCAGCGGCACCGGCGCGTCGGACACGTACAGCCGGATGTCGGTGCTGATCTGGCGTGGGTCGCTGGGCACGTAGCGCAGGCTCACCGCGTCGTCGGAGTTGAGCACCGTGACCTCGCGCTCGGCGCCCATGTCGGCCCGCCATCGCGACGCCGCGCCGATGGCCCGGCCCTCCAGCAGGACCCGGTCCGGGCCGAGCTGGCGCAGGCCGCGCAGCGTGAAGCCGTCGGGTGAGACGGGGAAGCTCAGCCAGTACAGGCGGCAGCCGGGCGGGACCGCGCACGCCGGCAGGTCCAGCTTGTAATTCGTACGCCCGGCCCCGTCGGCGATCTCGACCGCGCCGGTGACCGGGGCGCCGTCCGGCCCGACCAGGGCGGCGGTCAGCCGCATGGGGCCGTCGAACTCCGGGGTGGTCTCCACCTCGAACTCCAGGCCGCCACCGGCCACGATCACCGGGTCACCCGCCGGAGCACGCAGCATCCGTGCCGTGTCGACCGCCGACACGGTCGCACCGGCGGGCCACAGCGCGACGGTCGCGAGCCGGGCGCTGTCCACCCCCAGCAGGGTCATGTCCGGGTCGTCCTGGCGGGTCACCGCCATGGCCCAGGAGCCGTCCGGGTCGGCCTTGGCGACCGCGGTCAGCAGCGCGGTGCGCGACGGGGCGTACACGGTCAGCGCTCGTGGCGCGCCCAGCGCCAGTTCGGCGCGCTCCCGGGCCGCGTTCGCGGCCACGTCCCACGCGCTCACGGTGTATCCGACCAGGGCCACCGCGACGACGGTCAGCGCGACCAGGCGGTCCGCGCCGGGGCGGCGGGCGACCTGGAGCGCGGCCAGCCCGTGCGCGAGCTTGCCCCGGTGCAGGCGGGACGCGCCGAACCGGGTCGCCGCGGAGCGCACCACCCGAGCGGTGAGCAGGCCAACCACGATCGCCAGCAGCAGCGGCGCGAGCAGCGGCAGCCCGCCCTCCTGGCTGTCGGACGCGTACGACTGCCCGATCGCGGCCAGGGCGACCACCGCCACACCCAGCTCGACCAGCCCGACGCGGCGTCGCCGCCGGGTCGGCACCTGCCGCAGCCCTTCCATGAGCGAGCCGGAGAACACCCGGCGCTCGGCGACCGCTGCACTGATCATGACGACGAGCAGCGTGCCGCCGGCCGCCAGCAGTGCTCCCTGATCGAGCACCACGTCCTGCGGCCGCGCGAACGTCGCCCAGGTCAGCAGGCGCACCAGCAGCCAGCCCAGCAGCACCCCGAACGGGGCCGCGACCAGCAGCACGAACGCCGTCGGGCCGAGCGCGAGCAGCGCCCGGTGCCGGGGCGGCACCCCGCGCAGCAGGCCCAGCGCCAGCTCGCTGCGGCGCTCCGAGGCGGTGTAGCCGATCGCCATCAGCAGCACGAACCAGCACACAACCAGTAGCTGCACCGCGCCCAGCGGGGCGGCCAGGCTCAGCACCTGTCGGGTCTCCTCGATGCGCTGCAGCAGCCGCGGCAGGCCGTTGTCGATGCGTACGCCGACCAGCCCCATCCCCGGCTTGACCACCTCGGTCAGCCCGTCGAGGTTGCCGGCCGTGAAAGCCTCGTCCCCGGCGACCATGTCGACGGTCGCGACCAGCGTGGTGGCCTGGAGTTCGGCCACCGTCGGCGCGGCGACGAACATCGGGTTGCCCACCCGCTGCGGCCGTGGCGTGTAGTCGGCCCGGCCCGCCCAGTACGGGTCGCCGCCGGCCAGCGGGCCCGCGGGGTCGTACACGCCTACCACGCGCAGCGTCACCGGCTCCGGAGCCTTGTGCGCCTGGTAGGTGAACTCGCCGCCGGTGCTCAGCCCGAGCCGCTGCGCGGTGGGTTCGCTGATCGCCACCTCGCCCGCGGCCGCCGGGCAGGTCCCGGCGGTGAACACCAGATGCTCGCACACGTCCGCGCGCATGGACAGCGGCGCGTCGACCGGGGACACGCCCGGCACCCGTCCGTCGGCGTGCACCGCGACGATCTCGGTCAGCCCGCTGCCGTCGGTGCGCTCGGCGACCTGGCCACGCAGGCTGTCGAGCTGGGAGGTGTACCCGTTCGCCGCGGCGATCTCGGCGGTGAAGGTGATGGCCCGTTCGGCCGCGGTGGCCGCGCGCAGCTCGGCGGCGACCACGGCGCGGTCGGCGGCGGAGGCGTAGAGCGGCGCGGCGGTCCCGGCGGCGACCGCCAACACGGCGAGCACGGCCAGGGTGACGGCCTGGCTGCGGCGGCTCGCCAGCACGCCGAGCACCAAGCGAAGCATGCGCTACCTCTTCGGGGATACCCGCTCCGAGCGCCGGAAGCGCTTCCACGGGCGGCGGATCAGGGGGTGGGGCCCGCGCGATCAAGCCTGACCAGGGGTGATGTCGGGCGCGATCGGGTCGGGGTCGGTGGCGGCCGTGTCCGGATCACGGGGTGCGGGATCGAGTCCGGACCAGGGGTGGGGTCGGGCGCGATCGAGTCCGCACCGGGGCGGGGGTCAGGCGCGGACCAGCTCGGCAGCGCCGTCGAGCAGGTGGAGTTCGGCGTCGCAGGCGGCCGCGGCTTCCAGGTCGTGAGTGGCCAGCACGACGCAGGCGCCCCGGTCGGCCTCGGCGCGCAGCAGGTCGAGCACCCGCGCCCGGTTGGCGGCGTCCAGCTCGCTGGTGACCTCGTCGGCCAGCAGCACCGCGCCGGACAGGGCCAGGCCGCGGGCGATCGCCGTACGCTGCTGCTGGCCGCCGGACAGCTCCTCGACGAGCTGCCCCGCCTGCGCGGACAGGCCGACGTGCTCCAGCGACTCGGCCGTGGCCCGGCGGGCGTCCTCCGGGGAGAAGCCATTGGCCACCAGCACGACCTGCACGTTCTCGCCCGCGGTGAGGATGGTGGCGAGGCCGTTGTCCTGGGGGATGAGCACCACCCGGCGCGACACCGCGTCGTCGCGGTCGCGCAGCGGCTTGCCGTCCACCGCCACCGCGCCGCTGACCGGGCGCAGCACCCCCGCCATGGCCCGCAGCAGCGTCGTCTTGCCCGCGCCGGACGGGCCGGTCACCGCGAGCATGCGGCCCGCCTGGGCCGCCACGGACACGTCACGCAGCACCGGCGCTCCGGCGGTGTACTCCACCGTCACGCGGTCCACTTCCAGCGACGACGTCATCGCCGCGCTCCCCTCGCCGAATCGGGTCGTGCGCACCCCCGCGGCTTCCGGAGATCGCTCTCAGCGAGAGGCGGCCCTGGAGATCGGCAAGAGTCCGGTAGTAGTCACGCGCAGCACGGAGATCCGGTTGTCACCGCCCCTTACCGTTTCCACATCCCGAGAGAAACTTTCACACCGAGCCGAATGCGGCCTTCAGCCGCGTCGGCCCCACATGATCACTCGACTTGCCTGGCACCTGGGCGAAAGCGCCTTCAAGATGCGCACAGGTGCCAGGCAAATCCGATGACCTTGGGCGGGCCGGGCGGGCCGGAGGACGGACCGGCAGGGCGCAGTGGGTTGGTCCGCGGTCGCGGGTCAGAGGGCGAGGGCGGCGCGGGCGTAGGTCAGCACGTCGGGGCCGTCCCAGCGGAGGGCGGACAGACCGGCGACGCGGGCACCGCGGATGTTGCGGTCGGTGTCGTCGATGAACAGGCACCGATCCGGTGGGGTCTCCAGCGCCAGGCAGGCGGCCTTGAAGAACTCTTTCGTCGGCTTGTGCACGCCGAGTTCGGCCGAGGAGACGATCGCGTCGAAGTCGTCCTTGAGCCCGAGCAGCCCCAAGTCGTCGTGCAGATCATCGGTCGCGTTCGTGGCCAGGCCGACCTTGCGACCGGCCGCGCGCACCTCGCGGACGAACGCGAGCACGGTCTGGTCGACGTACCCGGGGTAGGCGTCCCATTCGGTCAGCGCCGCGGCGGGCGCGCCGGTGTGCGCGGCGATGGCGTCCAGCCACTGCTGCCGGGTCCAGTGACCGGTGATCGCCGGCAGCTGGCGGGCCCACTCCAGCCCGGATTCCAGCAGCCGCGCGGGGGCGATACCGTGCCGGTCCTCGAAGTCGCCGTAGGCGGACGGATCGAAGTGCCGCAGCACGCCGTCGAAGTCGATCAGCAGGGCCTCGGCCGGCCGACGCCTCATGCGGACTCGCCTTTCAGACGCTGGCTGATCACCTCGGTCACACCGTTGCGCATGGTCACGCCGTACAGGGCGTCGGCGACCTCCATGGTGCGCTTCTGGTGCGTGATGATGATCAGCTGGCTGCGCGAGCGCAGCTCCTGGAACAGGGTGATCAGGCGGCCGAGGTTGACGTCGTCGAGCGCCGCCTCCACCTCGTCCATGATGTAGAAGGGGCTGGGGCGGGCGCGGAAGATCGCGCACAGCATCGCCACCGCGGTCAGCGAGCGCTCGCCACCCGACAGCAGCGACAGCCGCTTGATCTTCTTGCCCGGCGGGCGCGCCTCGACCTCGACGCCGGTGGTGAGCATGTTGTCCGGGTCGGTCAGCACGAGCCGGCCCTCGCCGCCCGGGAACAGGATCGGGAAGACCACCTGGAACTCGCGCGCGGTGTCCTCGAACGCGGTGGCGAACACCTCCAGGATGCGGTCGTCGACGTCCTTGACCACGGTGAGCAGGTCCTTGCGCGTCGCCTTGAGGTCTTCGAGCTGGTCGGAGAGGAACTTGTAGCGCTCCTCCAGCGCCGCGAACTCCTCCAGCGCCAGCGGGTTGACCTTGCCGAGCAGGCCCAGGTCGCGCTCGGCCTTGGCGGCGCGCTTCTCCTGGATGGCCCGGTCGTAGGGCTCCGGCTCGGCGAGGTCCGCGGAACCGAGCATGATCACCGGCACCGGCACCTGCGGGCCGTACTCGCCGAGCAGGGTCTCCACGTCCAGCGAGAACTCCTCGGCGGCGCGGGTCTCCAACTGCTCGATGCGCATGCGCTGCTCGGCGCGGGCCACCTCGTCGCGGTGCACCTCGGAGGTGAGCCGGTTCAGGTCGTCGCCGAGCCGCTTCGCGCCGTTGCGCACCTGCGCCAGCTCGGCCTCCCGGGCCGTACGCGCCTCGGCGATGGTGTCCCGCCGCTCGGCGGCCTCCTCCAGCGCCACGTTCAGCCTGGTCAGCACCTCGCGGGTGCCCGACTCGACCGCCTTGGCCACGGCGGCTCCGCGCTCGCGGGCGGCCCGGCGGGCGGCGGCCCGCTCCCGGGCGGCGCGCTCGGCGGCGGCCTGGCGCAGCAGCGAGTCGGCTCGGCCGGCGATCTGCGAGACGCGCTCCTCGGCGGTACGCACCGCGAGGCGCACCTCGACCTCGTTCTGCCGGGCCTGCGGCACCAGCGCGGCGAGCTGGTCGCGCTCGGCGGTGGACGGGTCCTCGTCGACCGGCACCGACTCCGCGGCCATCAGCCGCTCCTCGAGCTCGGCCAGATGGACCAGGTCCTGCTCGCGGGCGGCGACGGCCTTGTCCCGGGACGCGGCCAGACGCTGCGCCTCGGCCTGCGCGGACCGGGCGGCGGCGCTGACCTCGGCCAGGCGGCGGGCGGCGGCGTTGCGCTCGCCCTCGGCGGCGCGCTTGGCGGCGGCGGCCTCGTCCACGTCACGCTTGCGCGCGGTGGCGAGCTCCCGGGCCTCGGCGATCTCCTCGCGCAGGACGGCGATCGACTCCTCGGCCGCGGCGCGCTTGGCGCGGGCCTCGTCGACGGCCGCCTGCACCTCGATGTAGCTGGGGGCCTTGGCCGAGCCGCCGGCCCCGGAGAACGCGCCGACCAGGTCGCCCTCGGCGGTCACCGCGCGCAGCGACGGGTGCGCGGCGACCAGCGCGGACGCTTCCCGCAGGTCGGCGACGAGCACCACGTCGCGCAGCGCGCTGGTGATCGCGGGGCGGATGGTGTCGGCGCAGCGCACCACGTCCAGCACCCAGCGGGCGCCGGGCGGCAGCGCCACGTCGGGGCGCGACTGCGGGGTCGGCGTGCCGATCAGCAGCGCGGCCCGGCCCGCATCCTGGATCTTGAGCAGCCGCATCGCCTCGGCCGCCTCGTCGACGCCCGACACCGCGACCGCGTCGGCCAGCGCACCCAGCGCCGCGGCCAGCGCCGCCTCGCAGCCGGGCTCGACGGCCAGCAGCGACGCGACGCTGCCCAGCAGGCCGGGCACCTCGCCGCCGCGGGCCAGCAGCGCGCCCGCGCCGTCCTTGCGGTTGAGGCCGAGCGCGAGCGCCTCCTCACGGGCCTTCCAGCCGGTGGCCTCCTTCTCGGCGGAGCGCTCGGCGTCGGAGGCGCGCTTGACCGCGGCGTTGGCCTCCTCGTACGAGGCGACCGCGACGGCGTGGGCGGTGTCCAGGTCGGCGTTGTCGCGGTCGGCGTCGGAGGTCTGCTCGGCGACGGCTTCCACCTGCTCCTGCGCCGCCTCGGCGCGCATGGCGGCGTCGCCGTACGCCGTGGACAGGCGCTCGATCTCCTCCGACGCGGTCGCGGTACGCGTACGCGCAGCGTTGACCTGGCCGGACAGCTTGGCCATGCCCTCGCGCCGGTCCGCGATCGCCTTCACGGCGGCGACCAGTGCGCGTTCGGCTCCGGCGAGCTGGCGCTCCAGCTCCTGGCGGCGCTCGACGGCCTCGGCCAGGCGCACCTGGTCCTCGGTGAGCGCCTCGCGCAGCGCCTCCTCCTGCTCGCGCACCGCCTCGGCTTCGGCCTCCAGCCGCTCCGGGTCGCGGCCGGGCCGCTCGTCCTCGGTCGGCGCGGCCAGGTGGCGGTGGCGTTCGGCGGCCAGCTGGGCGGTGGATCGAAAGCGCTCCTGCAGCGCGGAGAGCTGGTACCAGACGTCCTGGGCCTGGGTCAGCGCGGGCGCGTCGGCGGCGTGCGCCTGCTCCAGCACCGACAGCCGCAGCTGGACCTGCTCGTACTCCTCCTCGACCAGCTCCCGCCGGGTGCGCAGGGCCGCCTCGTCGGCGACCTCCTTGTCCAGGGTCGTGCGCAGCGTGAACAGGTCGTCGGCGAGCAGCCGCAGCCGGGCGTCGCGCAGGTCGGCCTGGATGGTCGCGGCGCGGCGCGCCACCTCGGCCTGCCGGCCCAGCGGCTTGAGCTGGCGACGCAGCTCGTCGGTGAGGTCGGTGACGCGGTTCAGGTTGGCCTGCATCGCGTCGAGCTTGCGCAGCGCCTTCTCTTTGCGCTTGCGGTGCTTGAGGACGCCCGCGGCCTCCTCGATGAACGAGCGGCGGTCCTCGGGCCGGGCGTGCAGCACGCTGTCGAGCCGGCCCTGGCCGACGATGACATGCATCTCGCGGCCGATGCCGGAGTCGGACAGCAGTTCCTGGATGTCCATCAGGCGGCAGGCATCGCCGTTGATCTCGTACTCGCTCTCGCCGGAGCGGAACATCCGGCGGGTGATCGAGACCTCGGTGTAGTCGATCGGCAGCGCGCCGTCGGCGTTGTCGATGGTGAGGGTGACCTCGGCGCGCCCCAGCGGTTGCCGGCCGGACGTGCCGGCGAAGATCACGTCTTCCATCTTGCCGCCGCGCAGCGCCTTGGCACCCTGCTCGCCGAGCACCCACGAGATCGCGTCCACCACGTTGGACTTGCCGGAGCCGTTCGGGCCCACCACACAGGTGATGCCCGGCTCCAGCCGCAGCGTGGTCGCGGAGGCGAAGGACTTGAAGCCCTTCACCGTCAGGCTCTTGAGGTGCACGGCGCTCCGAAAATGATCATCAGCGATCCCGCCGGTCGGCGGGTGGCACATGCTATCCGGTCAAAGCTGCAGGGTACCCAACAGGAGATCGGCCACCGGACGCGCCGCCGTTGCCGCCGCTGTCGTATGCCCCACCCTGCCGGACGGTTAAACCCCCGCCGGCACCCGTTCGGACCGGCACATGAAAAAGCGCGCCGCCACAGGAGTGGAGGCGCGCATAAGGACTGGTGCACTGTGGCGACGCCGGCAGAAGCGGCGGTCGGCCACGGTCCCGCTCACGCGGGATTTGTTCAGGTCAGAGCCGGCTCGGCAATGCGGAAGAAGTCGTCAGCCTCGGCAGCAGCAGCCGCCAGCCGATCGTTCTCCGCACGCAACCGGGTTACCTCGAACTCCAGTGCCCGCACCGTGGCACGCAACCGGGTGACCTCGTCGAGCATACGCCGATCTGGCGCAGCGGCGACGTGGCCATAGAGGGCCTTCGCCATATCGTCTCCTTGTGAAGCGCTGCCGGTTCGCCGGCCAAACGCGCGCCCAGTTATTCGCGACTCCCGGCCCGTGCCATCCGGAATGTTTCTCCGGATATGGCTGGCGAGCGCGGTCGGGCGCGACTGGCGACGTATCCATACTCCGCCGATACGCCCGTAACGTCAAGTTGCCCTGCGCCACACATCACGGAAGGTGTCGAGAGGCGACAAACCGCCCCGGCTTGCTAGCGTCAGGCGGTGGCACCTCGTGGCCGTTACGCCGGCCGGCATCGTGCGCCTCTGCGGTTGCTGCCCGCGCTGATCGGCTCGGGCGCGCTGCTCGTCGCCCTGGTCGGCGCCGCGCTGGCGCTGAGCGGACCGTCCGCCGCCCCCGCCCCGGCCGGGGGATCGCCCACCGCGGGCGCGGCGGATGTCACCGGTTCGGATGACACCGCGGCCGCCCTCTCTGGTGACACTCCGTCATCGCGGATCACCCCGCCGGGGTCGCCGCACGTGTTCCCGAGATCGGCCGCCGCCGTTGCGGACGCGTCCGCCGCGAATCGGCCCGCCGCCGCGCGGGCAGCCGTCCCCGCCCCCCGGACCAGTCCCGAGAGCGACCGGATCACCGCGCTGGAAAGCCTCGTCGCCCTCCTGATCAACCGGGAGCGCGACCGGGCCGGCTGCGGACGGCTGCACACCGACGCGCAGATGGCCGACGCGGCCCGCAGGCACAGCACCGACATGGCGCGGTACGACTACTTCAGCCACACCGGCCGCAACGGCAGCAGCTTCGTCGACCGTCTGGAGGACGCCGGCTACCCCCGCCGGCACGCGGCCGGCGAGAACATCGCCTACGGCTACTCGACCGCCCAGGCCGTCGTAGACGCGTGGATGGCCAGCACCGGGCACCGCAACAACATCCTGAACTGCGACGCGCGGGCGACCGGCGTGGGCCTGGCCTACCAGGAGCGACGGGCGTACTGGACGCAGGAGTTCGGCCGCGAGTAGTGGCGGCGGGAGCCAGTCGGCTAGCCGACAGTCACTTCCGGGCAGTCGCGGCACACCGATATCGGTCGTTGTACGAGCGTGACCCCCCTGCTCCCACTTCCCGCACATCCCCAGCTGAACCCGGAGCTGTGGGCGACGATCGAGGCCGCCGGCGTCGGCGCGACCGTTCTGCTGAACATCGACGCCGGGCCTGGTAGCGGGCTCGACCCGACCTGGACGGCGGCGACCACCCGGCTGGTCCGCGCCGGCGCCGGGCTGCTCGGCTACGTCGACCTGGCCTTCGGCGCGCGCCCGGCCGAGCAGGTGCGGGCCGAGCTCGGCCGCTGGGCCGGCTACCCGGTCCGGGGCGTCTTCTTCGACCAGGCTCCGACCAGCCCGTACTCGATCGGCCCGGTCGCCGTCGCGGTCCGCGCGGCCCGCCGGATCGGCTTCGACACGCTGCTGGTGAACCCGGGCCGCCCCACCGACTCCATCTACCGGGGCCTGGGCGCGGTGCTGTGCACCTTCGAGGGCCCCTGGGACCGCTACCGGCACGGCACCGAGGAGGGCGTACGGCCCGGTGACGCGCACCTGGTGCACTCGGTGCCGCTGGACCAGATCGGGGCCTGCCACGAGCTGATGCGCGGCCGGGGGGCGCGGTTCGGCCTGGCCACCCATGAGGCGTCCATCCACGGGGCGTCCGCGGTCGTACCGGTGCCGGTGTAGCCGTGCGGATCGCGGGGGCCCGCGTCCCGGTCAGCGCGATGGTCGCGCTCGGCTGCGTCGCCTGTGCCACACCGGCCCGGCCGACCCACTGGTACGACGCCCCGCCGCCGGCCGCCGTACCCGATCGGCTGCGCTGGCAGTGGTCGCTGGCCGCGCCGCCGCAGCCCGCCGCGGCCGACGTGTTCGTGCTGGACGGGTTCACCACCGCCGCCGCCACGGTCGAGGACCTGCACCACGCCCGCCGCCGGGCGGTCTGCTACCTGCCGCTGGCCGAGGTCGAACGCGACCGGCCCGACGCGGCGCGTTTCCCCGCCGAGATGACCAGCGAAGCCGGGCGGGTGCGCTGGGACGCCCCCGAGGGCGAGCTGCGCACCCGGATCACGCCCATCCTCACCGACCGGCTGCGGCTGTGCCGGGACAAGGGCTTCGACGCCGCGGTCCTGGACCAGCTGGCCGGCGCGCCGCGCAGCGTCGTCGACGAGCTGATCACGCAGGCGCACCGGATGTCGCTGCCGGTCGGCCTGCTCGACGCCGAGCACACCGACGCCGACCTGACCGTCCCGGACTCGCCCGACCGGCCGCCGGGCTGAACCTCAAGCCGGGCGGCGAAGGGACCGCGACCCGGCCTGCAGGCGGGTCACGCCCGGCCCACCGTGCGCGGCCTGGGCTGGCAGCGCGGGCACGAGAACGACGAGCGGTTCATGAACTGCTCGCGCCGGATCGGCGACCCGCACCGCGAGCACGGCTCGCCCTCGCGTCCGTACGCGTTGAGCGAGCGGTCGAAGTAGCCCGACTCGCCGTTGACGTTCACGTACAGCGCGTCGAAGGTCGTGCCGCCCACCGCGATGGCCTCGCCGAGCACGTCGCGCACGTGTCCGAGCAGCCGCGACGCGGCCGGCTTGGTCAGCTCGTCACTGGGCCGCTCGCCGTGCAGTTTCGCCCGCCACAGCGCCTCGTCGGCGTAGATGTTGCCGACCCCCGAGATCAGCGTCTGGTCGAGCAGCGCCCGCTTGACGGCGGTGCGCCTGCGCCGCAGCGCGGCCAGGAAGTCGGCCTCGACGAACGCGGCGTCCATCGGGTCCAGCGCGATGTGCGCGATCTCCGCCGGCAGCGCCGCGCCGCCCGGCGAGACCGCCAGCCCGCCGAAGGTGCGCTGGTCGACGAAGCGCAGCTGCGGGCCGTCGTCGCTGAAGTCGAACCGGATGTGCAGGTGCTTCTCCTCCGGCGCGTCGGCGGGCTGCACCAGCAGCTGGCCGGACATGCCGAGGTGGCCGACGACCGCGTCCCCGCTGTCCAGCGGCAGCCACAGGTACTTGCCTCGGCGGCGGGCTTCGGTGATCGTCCGCCCGGCCAGCACGTCGGCGAAGTCCTGCGCCCCGGCCGGGTGACGGCGCACGGCACGCGGGTGCCGCACCTCCACCGTGGCGATGGTGCGGCCGACGACCCAGCGGGCCAGGCCGCTGCGGACCGTCTCGACCTCGGGCAACTCGGGCATGACTCCAGCCTCCCTCGCCGGCCGCCGCGCGTGGCGGCGGCGGAGCAGTGACGACGCGTTCAGCCAGGCCGTGACCCGGGCGTCGCTCACATCATGAACAACGCCACCGACGTTCCCGCCGGTGGCGGCCTCAGGCCTCGCGGGCCTCGGGATGGGAGATGTCCACGGCCCGGTGCGACAGCAGCTTCCAGGCGTCCTCGGCGGCACGCTGCTCGGCGTCCTTCTTGGTGCGGCCGGTGACGCCGCCGAAGCGCTCGCCGCCGACGACCGCCCAGGCGGTGAACATCTTGGCGTGGTCGGGGCCCTGCTCCTCGATGGCGTATTCGGGCACGCCCCAGCCGTGCGCGGAGGTCAGCTCCTGCAGGCTCGTCTTCCAGTCCAGGGAGGCGCCCCGGCGCGCGGACTCCGCCATCAGCGGGTCGAACAGCGCGCGGACCACCTCGGCGGCCTTCTCCATGCCGTGTTCGAGGTAGATCGCGCCCAGCAGCGCTTCCAGCGTGTCGGCGAGGATCGACTCCTTGTCGCGCCCGCCGGTGGTCTCCTCGCCCTTGCCGAGCAGGAGGTGCCGGCCGATGCCGCCACCGCCGAGGGAACGGGCCACCCCGGCCAGGGCGCGCGAGTTCACCACGCTGGCCCGCAGCTTCGCCAGGCGGCCTTCGGGCAGGTCGGGATGGGCCTCGTACAGCGAGGCGGTGATGACGACGCCCAGCACGGCGTCGCCGAGGAACTCCAGCCGCTCGTTGGTGGGCAGCCCGCCGTGCTCGTAGGCGTACGAGCGGTGGGTCAGCGCCCGCTCCAGCAGCTCCGGCTCCAGCGTCACGCCGAACGCCGCGGCGAGATCGGCCGCGGCGGCCTCCGCGGACCGCTCGGCGGCACGCGGATCCTGGGACGGCTTCGAGGCCATCAGTCACTCCCCTCCCGGCGGCTGAGGGGCAGCACAGGTACGGCGACGTCGCCGGCTGGCGAGAACCAGCCGGCGACGTGACGTTTCACAGCTTCCCGGATGCACCGGGATCGCCTGAGACTCAGACCTCGAGAACCTGGCGGCCGTTGTAGGTGCCGCACACGCTGCACGCGGCGTGCGGCAGCTTGGCCGACTTGCACTGCGGGCAGGCGACGGTCGCGACCGCACTCACCTTCCACTGCGCCCGGCGGTGACGGGTGTTGCTGCGCGACATCTTGCGCTTCGGGACTGCCACTGTCTTACTCCTCAGTAGTAGTCGGCGGTCGCCGACCATTATCTCGGTACGGCCGCAGCCGTCGTACCCGGGTCTCGGCCCCCACCGCGGCGAACGCGGCGGGCACATCACCGATCTAGGGCGCCGGCTCGGCCGGCTCGTCCGGCCCTGAAGAGCCGGTCAGCTTGCCCAACTTCGCCCAGCGCGGGTCGATCTGCTCGTGGGAGTGATCCTCGGGCAGGTCGTCCCAGCGCGCCCCGCATTCGGAGCACAGCCCTGGGCAGTCCTCTCGGCACAGCGGGTTGACCGGCAACGCCAGCACCACCGCGTCCCGCAGCGTCGGCTCAAGGTCGATCATGTCGTCCTGGAGCCGGCCCACCTCGTCCTCGTCCGTGGTCTCGTCCGTGGCGCTGTCCGCGTAAGCGAACAGCTCCTGGATGGGCACGGTCAGCGGCTCGCCGATGTCGGTGAGGCAGCGGGCGCACTCGCCGGCCACCTCACCGGAGACGGTCCCGGAGACGAGCACGCCCTCCGACACCGACTCGAGCCGCAGATCCAGCGTCAGGTCCGCGCCCTCGGGCACACCGATCAGCTGAAGACCCAGCTCAGCCGGGGCCGGCACCACCCGATGGACGGCACGCATCGACCCCGCGCCTCGCGGCAGGTCCCGAGTGTCGAGGACGAGCGGAGCGCGCGGGTCGAGGTGTTTCGTCGAGTGTGCAGGCATGAGCTTTCACTGGGCAGGTAGATGGAGGCCGTCATCGCAGGCCGACGTAGAAGATTACCTGAAGCCGCGGCTCCCCGTCGAACCGCCACCAGCAGTCGGCGCGGTCACGCGCCCAGGATCCCGTCGAAGCGGCCGCTCGGTGTCATCCGGAGCGCAGCGCAGGATGACACCGATTAAGGCCGCGTAGCGGGATCCGCATGACTCAGATCAAAACGGAAGCGGGCGGTCGTCGTCGCCGGGGACGAACGAGCCGATCTCGCGCAGCGCGTGCATCTTGTCCCGGCCGCGCTCGATGGAGGCCAGCGCACGCGTCAGGAACTGCTCGAAGTTGCCCAGCGCGGTGTCGACGTACTCGTCGACCTCCTCGCGCAGGCGCTGCGCCTCGGCGCGGGCCTCGCCGACGATGCGCGAGCCCTCGTGCTCGGACGAGACAGTGATCTCGTTCACCGAGACGAGCCGGGCGTGTTCCTGCTCACCCTCGTGGATGATCCGGTCCGCCTCGCGCCGCCCGGCGTCGAGGATCTTGTCCCGCTCCTCCAGCAGGGCAGCGGCCCGCCGCAGCTCACCGGGCAACTCTGCCCGGAGCTGGTCCAGCGCGCCGATCAGCTCACCGCGGTCGACCATGCAGTTACGCGACATCGGCACCGATCGCGCGGCTTCCACCAGCGCGATGATGTCGTCAATCCGGTCGAGTGGGTCCACCGACGGTCACTCCTTGTCCAGCGTTGTTGTCCACACCATGATGCGTCCCCCGTCCACCCGTGTGGCAGACCGGGGACCCCTGCGGCGCGTCGCCGCGACGGACCTGCGGTTCAGTCGGCCCCGGTGTCCCGGTACTTCTCCAGCAGACGCCGTTCCACCAGCTCCGGAACGAAGGAGGAGACCTCGCCGCCCCACTTGGCGATCTCCTTGACGAGGCTGGACGCCACGAACGAGTACAGCGGGTTGGTCGGCATGAACAGGGTCTCCACCCCGGACAGGCCGATGTTCATCTGCGCCATCTGCAGCTCGTAGTCGAAGTCGCTGACCGCGCGGATGCCCTTGACCACGACCTGGGCGTCGTTGTCGCGGCAGTAGTCGACCAGCAGCCCCCGGAACGACTCGATCCGCACGTTGGGCAGGTTCTTGGTGACCTCGCGCAGGATCTCGATGCGCTCCTCGATGGAGAACAGCCCCTGCTTCGTCTGGTTCACCAGCACCGCGACGATCACCTCGTCGAACAGGCGCGACGACCGATCGATGATGTCCAGATGTCCCCGGGTGACCGGATCGAAGGATCCGGGACAGACCGCACGCCTCACTAGCTGCTCACCCTTCCGGTAAGACCGCTCCGCCACTCTGCGCAACGGCGCGACCGTACCAAAGGGCGGTCTCCCCGTAGCGGCGGCTGCGTTCGCCAGTGATGCCCTGCACCCAGGCGGGTTCCGGCGAGCGGCTGGAGCGCTCCACGACCAGCACGGTGTCCTCGGCGAGCCAGCCGTTGCCGGCCAGCCCGGACAGCACCGCGGCGAGGTCCTCCTCGCTCAGCGCGTACGGCGGATCGGCGAACACGACGTCGTAGGCCCCGTCGGCCGGGCCGCCGGCCAGCACCGTCGCCGCCTTGCCGGCCGCCACCCGGGCCGCGGCTCCCGCGCCCAGCGTGGCGATGTTCTCCCGGATCACCCGGACGGCCTTCGCGTCGGACTCCACCAGCAGCACGTGCGACGCGCCGCGGGACAGGGCCTCCAGGCCGACCGCGCCGGAGCCCGCGAACAGGTCCAGCACCCGCGCGCCGGACAGGTCCGTCATGGCCTCCAGCGCCGAGAACAGCGCCTCGCGTACGCGGTCGGAGGTGGGCCGGGTGTCGCGGCCGGTCGGGGCATGGAGCCGTCGCCCGCCGTACCGGCCGGCCACAATCCTGGTCACGATCACGACGCTACGGCATGGGCGCGGGCGGCTGATCGTCGTCTGCTCGTCGGTCGCTCGGTGACGCTGGTTCACCTGTTCATGCGCGCAACGCCACCGAGATATGGATCGTCACGCGAATGCGATAACGATTCGGCAACGGTTCCTTTAACTGCTCTCTGAGCACTTCGTACCCCCGATGGAGCTTCACTAGGGTCAGGCGGTCGCTTCACAGCTTCACCCTCGTCCCACACACCCCGAACTGGAGCACGTGTGAAGAGCCCCATCCTGCGCCGCCTCGCGGCATACTCCGGCAGTGTGCTGCTCGGCCTCGCGGGCGTCGCCGTTCTGGCCAGCCCCGCCCAGGCGCACCACACCACGATCACCGCGAAGGCGAAGTGCACGCCGAACGAGTGGATCATCACTTGGACGGTCGAGAACTGGGACACCAAGCTGACCGCCGTGATCGACGTCGTGGACGACAAGTCGTCGCCCGACAGCGCGATCACGAACATCGTCGACGGCGCCACCCTGCCGGGCAAGGCCGACGGCAAGCTCGGCAAGATCGTCGGCGAGCAGCGCACCGGCCTCGACACCACCACCGCCGACCTGACCATCTTCGGCAAGTGGTCCAACGGCAACACCCAGACCAACGCGGGCCACATCGCGCTCGACAAGTCCGAGTGCGGCAACTACAAGGCCGACCTCACCGGTCAGGCCGCGTGTGACACCGAGACCGGCAACTGGAAGGTCTCCTGGTCGGCGATCAACAAGCACTACACCGACCCGGCCAAGGTCACGATCATCAACAAGGCCGAGAACCCGAACGACCCCAAGTTCTCGGCCGTCGAGTACGGCACGGAGAACTGGGAGCCGCTGACCGACCTGGCCAGCGTCGTCGGCCTGCACGGCGGCGTCAGCATCCCGGGCGGCGGCACGGTCCAGGCCACCCAGGCGGTGCCGGGCAACGCCACCGCGGTGCGTCTGAAGATCCGCCTGAACTGGGAGGGCCAGCCGGGCGACACCCAGTCGCGCGTGGTCGCCTTTGAGGGCAGCTGTGTGAAGAACGCGCCGAAGCCGTCAGCCGTGTTCGCCTCGGACTGCACCGGCGTCGCCACCGTCACCCTGATGAACGCCAAGGACGCCACCAAGGCGGCGGTGTTCGAGGTCAAGGGCGCGGGCGGCTTCACCAGCGAGAAGATCACCATCCAGCCCGGTGAGGACCCGGTCAAGGTGACCGTCCCGAAGGCCGCCGCCACGGCGATCGAGGTCTTCGAGAACGGCGTCAAGATCGACGAGTACCAGGCCGAGGCCAAGGAGTGCCCGACGCCGACCCCGTCGGCCTCGCCCTCGGCCCCGCCGACCCTGCCCCGCACCGGTGCCAACGTCACCGTCTTCGTGGTGTCCGGCCTGCTGCTGGTCGCGCTCGGCTTCGCGGTCTTCATGCTGGCGCGCCGCCGCCGCCTGAACATGACCGAGGTCTGATCGTCCTGATCACCTGAAAGAGGGGGCGGGTCCACCACGGACCCGCCCCCTCTTCGCGTCCCCGTCGCCCGCCGCACCGAACCGACCCGCCCTCCCCCGGCCGGCTCCCACGGCACGGGACGACCGCGCCATGATCGTCGAACTTGCCTGGCAACCGGGCGAAAGCGGCCTCAAGATACGCACACGTGCCAGGCAAGTCGAACGACCTTGGTGCGGCCCGGGACCCCACCGAACCCCGAACCCCGCGCGCGGGACGGCCCGGCGCCAGCCGGGCCACCACGGACCGGGACGGCCGGAGGACGGCTTCGGGGGGTCAGCCCTTCTGGAGGTATTCGGCGCGGTCGTCGTCGACGAGGCGGGTGATCTGGGCGGCCAGGAGCGGGTGGGCGGACAGGTCCGGGTCCTCGGTGAGGAGCAACTCGGCCTCGGCGCGGGCCTCGCCGATCAGGTCGCGGTCGCGCAGCAGGGAGAGCAGGCGCAGGTGGGAGCGGCGGCCGGACTGGGCGGCACCCAGCACGTCGCCCTCGCGGCGCTGCTCCAGGTCGAGTTCGGCCAGGCGGAAGCCGTCCAGGGTGGAGGCGACCGCGTCCAGCCGTTCGCGGGCCGGGGTGCCCGCCACGGCCTCGGTGACCAGCAGGCACAGGCCCGCGGCGCTGCCCCGGCCGACCCGGCCGCGCAACTGGTGCAACTGGGAGACGCCGAACCGGTCGGCGTCGAGAATGACCATCGCGGTCGCGTTGGGCACGTCCACCCCGACCTCGATCACGGTCGTGGCGACCAGCACGTCGAGCTGCCCGCCCGAGAACGCGCGCATGATCGCGTCCTTCTCGTCGGCGGGCAGCTTGCCGTGCAGCACCCCGATCCGCAGCCCGCGCAGCGGGCCCTCGGCCAGCAGCGGGGCGACGTCCAGCACGGCGACCGGCGGGCGGCGCTCGTCCTCGACGGCGTCGTCGGGCGGCGGGGTGTCGTCGTCGGTGCCGCTGTCACCGATGCGCGGGCACACGACGTACGCCTGATGGCCCTGCTGGACCTCCTCGACCACGCGCCGCCAGGCCCGATCGAGGAACGCGGGCTTCTCGGCGACGGGGACCACGTGCGAGGCGATCGGCGAGCGCCCGCCGGGCAGCTGCGACAGCGTGGACACCTCCAGGTCGCCGTACACCGTCATGGCGACCGTGCGCGGGATCGGGGTCGCGGTCATGACCAGCACGTGCGGTGGCTGCTCGGCCTTGGCCCGCAGCGCGTCGCGCTGCTCGACGCCGAAGCGGTGCTGCTCGTCGACGACGACCAGGCCGAGATCGGCGAAGTCGACGCCCTCGTACAGCAGCGCGTGGGTGCCGATGACCAGCCCGGCGCTGCCGTCGGCGACCTTGGCGAGCACCTTGCGCCGTGCCGCCGCCCCCTGGGAGCCGGTGACCAGGGCGACTTGCGTGCCGTTCGGGTCGCCGTCGAGTTCGTCGGCGCGTCCGGCGGGGCCGAGCATCCGGGTGATGCCCCGGTGGTGCTGGGTGGCCAGCACCTCGGTCGGCGCGAGCAGCGCGGCCTGCCCGCCCGCGTCGACCACCTGCAGCATGGCCCGCAGCGCGACCAGCGTCTTGCCCGCGCCGACCTCGCCCTGCAGCAGCCGGTGCATCGGGTGCGCGACGGCCAGGTCGGCGGCGATCTCCTCGCCGACGGCGAGCTGCCCGTCGGTGAGCGTGAACGGCAGCGCGGCGTCGAACCCGGCCAGCAGGCCGCCGTCGCGCCGGGGGCGGGGTTTGGCGGGCCACGCTGCCGCGTCCCGTTTGCGCCGCACCAGCGTGAGCTGCACGGCGAAGGCCTCGTCCCAGGCCAGCCGGCGCTTGGCGATGTACAGCATTTCCTTGGACGACGGGCGGTGGATCTCGTGCAGCGCCGTGGCCAGGTCGATCAGCTTGCGCTCGGCGCGGATGCGGGACGGCGTCGCGTCCGGCGGCATGGTCACCGTGTCCAGCACGACCCGCACGCAGCGGGCGATCACCCAGGTCGGCACGGCCGCGGCGGCCGGATACACCGGGATCAGCGCCCCGGCGAACTCCTCCACCTCGGCGGCCACCTCGCCGTCGGCGGCACCGGAGTCGAGCAGCACGTACTCGGGGCTGTTGAGCTGGCGGCGGCCGCGGAAGTCGCTGACCTTGCCCGCGAACAGGCCCCACCGCCCGGGGCGCAGGTCGCGCTCGCGCCAGGCCTGCTGGAAGTACGTCAGCACGAGCTGTCCGCCGGCCCCGTCGCCGACGACGACCTCCAGCATGCTGCCGCGCCGCTGCCGCATCGGCCGGGTCGTGGTGCGTTGCACCTGGGCCAGCACGGTGACCTCTTCGCCGATCTCCAGCGTGCGCATGTCGGTGTGCTCGCCGCGCTGGTCGTAGCGCCGGGGCACGTGATAGAGCAGGTCACCGGCGGTGTACAGGTCGAGGTGGGTCTTCAGCGCCTTGGCGGTCTTCTCCCCGACCAGTTTCGACAGGTCGGTGTCCACGTCAGCGGAGGTCATACCCGATCCTCTCCCGGCCCTGTGACAGGCCGGCCCTCACTCGACGCCCACCAGCAGCGGGTAGTGCGGCTGGCCGCCCGGGTAGGCGTGCACCTCCACGAACGGCCAGCGGGTGGCCACGTGCGCGGTCACCGCCTCGACCAGGCCGTCCGGGGCCTGCGCTCCGGTGAGCAGGGTCACCAGCTCACCGCCGCTGGCCAGCATCCGGTCGAGCAGCCCGCAGCACACCGTGGTCAGGTCGTCGCCGATCAGGTTGACCTCGCCCTCGACCAGGGCGATGACGTCGCCGGGGCGGCAGCGCCCGGCCACCGTCAGCGCATCCCGGCTGGCCGTGGTGACCTCCGCCGAGCGGCACGCGCCCGCCGCCTCGGCCATCGCGATCACGTCGTCCTCGAACCGGCGGGCGTGGTCGCGCACGGCCAGCGCCGCCAGGGCCTGCACCGGCGAGCGGGTCGGCACCACGCGCACCTTGACGCCCTCGCCGAACGCCTCCTCGGCCGCGGCCTGGCACACCGCGCGCAGGTTGGAGTCGGTGGGCAGCACCGCGACGCGGCCCGCGCCGGTGGCGAGGATCGCGTCGAGCACCTCCGCGGTGGACGGGTTGCCGCCGATCGCCACCGCACCCTCGGCGATGAGCAGCTCCTCGATGCCGTCCCCGGCCGCGGTGACGACCACCGCACGCGCCGTGGGGTCGGGCCGCCGCGGCGCGCCCTCCGCGGTCGAGCTGGTCAGGTGAGTGATCTGGATCTGGTACGGCCGCCCGGCCGCGAGCCCCGCCTCCATCGCCGCGCCCGCGTCGTCCACGTGCACGTGCACCCGCCAGGTCGGCGCACCGCCGACGATGACCAGCGAGTCCCCCAGCCGGTCCAGCGCACCACGCAGTTCGCCGATCTCCGCCGCCCCCGTGTCGATCAGGAACTGCACCTCGTACGCGGGCCCGCGGTAGGTCAGCGCCGCCGAGCCGTGGCCGTGCCCGGCGTGACCGTGGTCATGCCCGTGCTCGCCGGCGTATGCCGCCGCACCGTCGACCTCGCTCTCGTCGTGCTCGCCGGTCAGCGCCTCCAGCAGCGCCTCCAGCAGCAGCACCAGTCCCTGCCCGCCCGCGTCGACCACCCCGGCGGCGGCCAGCACCGGCAACTGCTCCGGCGTGCGGGCCAGCGCGTCCCGCGCGCCCAGCACCGCCGCGCGTACGGCCGCGGGCTCGTCGGAGCCCTGGTGCGCGGCCTCGGCGGCGGCCCGCGCCACGGTGAGGATCGTGCCCTCGACCGGCCTGGCCACCGCGGCGTACGCCGACTTGGCCGCCGCGTCGAGCGCCGCCGCCAGCCCGTCGCCGTCCACGGCGTCGGCCAGGCCCGCCAGCCACTGCGCGCTGATGACGCCGGAGTTGCCGCGCGCGCCCAGCAGCGCGCCGCGCGCCATGGTGCGCAGCACCGCTCCCGTCGACGGCGCGTCCGTCAGCGCGCCGCCCACCGCCTGCTCCGCCGCGGACAGCGTGAGCAGCAGGTTGGTGCCGGTGTCGCCGTCGGGCACCGGATACACGTTCAGCTGGTTCAGCGCCTGCTCATGCCTGCTCAAACCGGCCACGGCCAGCGAACTCCAGCGTCTGACCGCCGCGATGTCCAGGACCTCCAGCACGGGCGCAAGCCTATCGGTGCCGCACCCGGTTCTCGCGTTGGGCGTGGTGGACGATAGAGTCATGTCAGCCGTCGCACGGGTCGGATACGACCGGGCGGCTCCGCCCCGATTGGGCACGTGCCCTGCGCGTCAGGTACCCTGGCAAAGTTCCCGGCACAGTGACGCTTGGTCGGGTAGTTGATCAAGACGAACTCAGGAGTATTCCGTGGCTAGCGTGTGCGACGTCTGTGGCAAGGGACCGGGCTTCGGTCACAACGTGCCGTGGTCGAAGAAGAAGACCAACCGCCGCTGGAACCCGAACATCCAGACGGTGCGTACCCCCGCCGGTGGCGGCACCTCCCGCAAGGTCCAGGCCTGCACCTCCTGCCTGAAGGCCGGCAAGGTCGCCCGCGCCTGACGCGAACTTTCACGAAAGCCGCCGAGCACCGCTCGGCGGCTTTCGTTATGCCCGAAACACCCACACCCGCCGCACAGACCCGCCCTCCGCCCCACTCCCCCTGCCGCGCTCGCCGCCTCGCCACTGACCGGGCCTTCCTGGCCGCACCCTGCCTGTGCCCAGATGCGGCGCTGGGCACCGTCGACCGTTGCGAATTACGTCTCGCGCAGTAGCGATCGGCCATGTCTCGGGGCTGAGCAGCAGACGCGTTCCCACCTCCATGTCCGCAAACCAGGACATACGGTCGCTCGGTAACCGACAATGGAGCGGTCCAGTGTTCCTGTCGGAGTATTGGAGCAGCCATGGCCGGGCCGATCGTCGATCCCGTGCGGATCGCTCGAACCGCGAAGCCGGGCGAGACGGTGAGTCAGGACTTTCTCGTCAGGATCGTTCCCAGCGGCACGGTGACAGGCTCGATCTCCGGTGGCGGCGCGATCATCCGGCTCCGCGAGATCCGGGCGGTCGCCGAGCATCTCGTGCCGTTGACCGACGAGGAGATCGACCAGCTTCCAACCCACCTGCGCGAAGAAGTCCGGACGATGGGCGGTGCGGTGTCCTTCACCGAGGTCGGCAAGGTGGGTGCGAACGCACCGCTGAGTGTCACTCCGGATCTGATCGTCGAAGGCGCGGTGGAGTTCGTCGTGCCGGCTGCCGGGGCGCCATCCCGAGTGGATGCTGTGCTCATCCTCCTCGCCACCGGCGCGAGTTGGGAGCGGGTCGAAATTCCGGTCAGTCTCGTGGTCGGCGGCGTGGGGTTCGAGTTTCTCAGCAGTCCCGTCGTCGTCCACCGGAATCAGGAAGTGCTGGTGCCGGTCCGCGTCACGTTGCCTCCGGGCAATCCGGCCGCGCAGCTCACCTTCGACCTTCCACATCAACACCTCGACGTGCCGAAACAGTCTGTGAGCATCCCGGCCGGCGGCAGCGCGACCACCTCCATTCGGATGAAAGCCAATGGCGACGCACCCCTGGGTGAGGTGCCCGCCGCGATCGACATTCTGGGTGTGGAACCGAATCGGCCGGTGAGATTTCCGTTCACCTTCCTCGTCAAGCCGTTCTCCGCCCTGGTCGAGGCAGCTCAGGCGATCGAGGACAAAGTCGCCATCACCAGCCAGGGACCTCCGGGGCCGCGGTCACCGGTGTCCGACGTCCAGGACGCAGGCAACGGCGGCTTTCTCCGGCGATACACGAGCGGCACCGTCTACTGGCACGAGCAGACCGGGGCGCGGTGGGTCTCCGGGGCGATTCTCGACCGGTACCATGCCGTCGGAGGCCCCGCGGGACTGCTCGGATACCCACTGAGCGATGAAAGCCCGACCTTTGGCGACATCGGTAGATTCACGGCGTTTCAGCATGGATCGATCTATTTCTCTCCGCAGAGCGGTGCCCATGAAATTCATGGCAACGTACGTGAGCGCTGGTTCCAACTCGGTCAGGAACGCAGCTATCTCGGACTTCCGGTAACGGACGAGATGGAGTGGACCGACCCGGACACGTCTCAACCAGGACGTATCAGCCACTTCGAGCGAGGTGCGATCGGCTGGCTCAATGAGGAAGAACAACCGGTGGAGTTCCCCGAACGGCGGGTCTTCAGGTCAGGCCATATCGGTACGTCATCTGTCGGCGGCTTCGCACAGCTGACCCTGACCAGCGCCGGATCGTTCCACTACCGGGGCCATCTGCACAACAGCGGCTTCGTGGGGCTGGACTGCGTCGTGGGCTCGGTCATCAAGATCCCCGGGACTGAACAGGCGATCGCCGTGAGTCACCAGGCCGGCGTGGGCGGCACCACCTCGGTGGATGGCCGTGACGAAGACTGGGACGAGAACGGCTTCAACTCGGCGATTCGCCTGAACTGGGACAGGCTCAGGAGCGCAAACTCGATGACAACACGGGTCGACGCGCAACTGGCGACATTGGAGCTGGTTGCGATCCTGGTACCCCTGGTCGGGGCCGTCACTCTGGCAGCGCTCCTGGCGGGAGACCCCGAGCCGACGGGGTACCGCTGCGAGTACACGGAAGGTGTGCATGTCCTCAAAGACGGCAACAACCGCACGATTGTCGAACCCGATGGAGTGCGCTGCCGACCTCGCGAATAGCCGCGCCGGCATGGAGACCCTGACGGCGTCCTGACCGGGTGCGGTTCTCCGGAATGGCGGCGCCCGGCGGGGCCGCCACGTCACCGCGCAGCGTGCAACGACAACGCGGTGCCACCGGCGATCGGGCACACCCCGGCACCCGCGTACTCCTACGACTCGGCAGGACTGCCGATCACCGTGTGCCGCAGCGCCTTCGTCCGCCTACCGCACCGCGCCCCGCCAGCGTCTCGGGGCAGCCGGTGCGACCGGATCGGGCTCGAAGGTCCGCTCAGAGCGTGCGGCCGTAGGAGCGGCAGCCGGGCTCGTCGCGGTAGTGGCCGAAGTTCGCGATCAGCTGGTAGCCGATGGCCTGGTACATGGCCATGGCCTCGGGCTGGGCGGTGCCGGTCTCCAGGATCGCGCGGAACCGGCCGTGCGAGCGCGCGTCGGCCTCCAGCGCCGCCATGATCGCCTTGCCGACGCCCTTGCCGCGCACCGTGGCCGAGGTGTACACGCGCTTGATCTCGGCGATCTCCTCCGAGCCGGCCCAGCTGCGCCAGCCGCCGCAGCCGACGGGCGAGCCGTCGAGGTATGCCACGAAGAAGCCGCCGTCGGGCGGGTCGAACTCGACGGCCTCGATCGGGGTCGCATCGGCGTCGCCGTAACGTTCGGCCAGGTCGGCCATGAGTTCGGCGATCAGTTTTCGGGCCACCGACCCGCCGTAGCGAGTCGGTTTGATCTCAATCTCGGTCACGGCGCAGAGGATACTGCGCATGCCCGCTATGCCCGGAAGTGGTCCCACCCCTTCGGGCCGTACCACGGCCGGTTGTCGAGCGTCACCGTGCTGCCCTCGACCACCTCGCCGATCACGTGCCAGCCCTCCGGCAGTGCCACGTCCGCGGGGAACGTCGCGGCCAGCGCGTGATCGTCGCCACCGGCCAGCAGCCACTGGTACGGGTCCACACCCAGCGCGAGCGCCGCGTCGCGCATCTGCTCCGGCACCTTGAACGCGCTGCGGTGCAGGTTGACGCCGACCTTGCTGGCCTGCGCGATGTGCCCGAGATCCGCGATCAGCCCGTCCGACACGTCGATCATCGAGGTCGCCCCGGCCCGGCCCGCCGCCGGCCCGAGGGCGTACGGCACCACCGGCCGCCGGTACGCCTCGACCAGGATCTTCGGGGTGCGGAAGCCGCGCGACAGCACCGTGTACCCGGCCGCCGCGAAGCCGACCCGGCCCGCCAGCGCCACCACGTCCCCGGCCCGCGCCCCCGAACGCAGCACCGGCGGCAGTCCGTGCAGGTCGCCGAGCGCGGTCACCGCGATGGTCAGCGTGGGGCTCGCGGTCATGTCCCCGCCGACGACGCTCGCCCCGACTAGCGCCGCCTCGGTGGCCAGCCCGTCGGAGAGCTGCTCGGCCCAGGCCACGTCCAGGTCCGGCGGCATGCACAGGCCCACCAGCAGCGCCGTCGCGGTGGCGCCCATAGCGGCGATGTCGGCGAGGTTGGCGGCGGCGGCACGGCGGCCGATGTCCTCCGCCTCGGCCCAGTCACGCCGGAAGTGCCGGCCCTCGACGAGCACGTCCGTGGAGGCGACGACCCGCCCGTCCGAGGCGATGACCAGGGCCGCGTCGTCGCCCGGCCCGACGATGGTGGCAGGGCCGGTCCCCAGCCGCGCCACCACCCGCTCGATCAGCCCGAACTCCCCCGTCCGCGCGATGCTCATGCTGCCCCGACTTCCTCGCTGCGCCCGCTCACATTGGCTTCCTTAATCACCCTTGCGCCTCCTGCCGCAGCCTGTGCACCCTCGGTGAGGTACTTTCACAGGCGGCACGTGTGAAGGAGTCGTCCGTGGTCCACGCTTACATCCTGATTCAGACGTCGGTCGGCAAGTCCGTCGACGTCTCCGCGGCCATCGGCGATATCCAGGGTGTCACCCGGGTGGACGCGGTGACCGGCCCGTACGACGTGATCGCCATGGTCGAGGCGAACACCGTCGACGAGCTGGGCAAACTGGTGCTGTCACAGATCCAGTTGATACCCAACATCACCCGCACCCTGACGTGCCCCATCATCCACCTATGAGTAACGACCAGACGGCACGGTCGGGCCGAGCGTCCGCCAAGACGATCGCGACCGTGATCGCGCTGCCGCTCGCGCTGCTGGCCGGGTTCGGATTCTTCCAGGCCATGCGCCCGCCGGCCGAACCCGCACCGCAGCCCAGCGTCGCGGCGGGCCCGCAGGTGATGCCCACCACGCCGGTGACGATGGCCGCGCCCGCCCTGAACGAGCGACAGGCCACGGTGTGCCGTGCGCTGCTGTCGCAGCTGCCCGACCAGGTGCGCGACCTGCCGCGCCGCGACGTCAGCGCGGGCCACGAGCAGAACGCGGCGTACGGCGATCCGGCGCTGACCGTGGCCTGCGGCGGCCCGGCCCCGAGCTTCGCCCCCACCGACGACGTGTACACGCTGGATGGCGTGTGCTGGCACAAGGGCGACGGCGCGTGGACGACGGTCGACCGCGAGGTGCCCGTCCGGGTGACCGTGCCGGCCGCGTACGACACGCCCGGCCAGTGGGTCATCAACTTCTCCAAGACCCTGCTCGCCACCGTGCCGCACGCCGAACGCATCCCCGTGGGCTGCGGCACCCGCGCCTAATGCAGGCCGGTTCCCCGGCGCTGGGCGGTGCGGATCAGGCGGGAGACGAGCTTCGGGTAGTCGAGGCCGCTGGCCGCCCACATCCGGGGGAACATGCTGGTCGAGGTGAAGCCCGGCATGGTGTTGATCTCGTTGAGGTAGACCTTCAGGTCCTCGGTGACGAAGAAGTCGACCCGGGCCAGGCCCGCGCAGTCCAGCGCGGTGAACGTGCGCACGGCCAGCTCCTGCACCTCGGCCGCGATCTCGGCGGGCAGGTTCGCGGGCAGGTCGTACTCGCAGTCCTCGCCGAGGTACTTCGCCTCGAAGTCGTAGAACTCGTGCCCGCCGGCGACCACTCGCACCTCGGCCAGCACGGACGCCTCGGCGCCGCCGCCGGCCTCGCTCTCCAGCACACCGCACTCGACCTCGCGGCCGACGATGCCCGCCTCGACGAGCACCTTCGGGTCGATCGCGCGCGCCTTGGCCAGCGCCGCGTCGAGGGAGTCCCAGCTGCTGACCTTGGTGATGCCGAACGAGGACCCGGCCCGCGACGGCTTCACGAACACGGGCAGGCCCAGCCGCTCCTTGTCGGCCTCGGACAACTCCTGGCCGTTGCGCAGCACCGCGTACGGCCCGACCGGGATGCCCTCGGCGGCGGCGAGCTTCTTGGTGAACTCCTTGTCCATGGCGGCCGCGGAGGCGAACACGTTGGCCCCGACGTACGGGATGCCCGCCATCTCCAGCAGCCCCTGGATGGTGCCGTCCTCGCCGTACGCGCCGTGCAGCGCGGGGAAGACCACGTCGACCCCGGCCAGCGCGGCCGCGCCCTCGGCCGGCTCCAGCACGACCAGCTCGTGGCTGGTCGGGTCGGCGGGCAGCACGATGGCCTGCCCGGAGGCGGCGGTGATCTCGGGCAGGCTGCGGCCCTCGATGGCCAGCTGCGCCGGGTCGCCCGAGGTGAGCACCCAGCGGCCCTCCTTCGTGATGCCGACCGGCACGACCTCGAACTCCGCCGGGTCGAGCGCGGCCAGGATGCTGCCGGCGCTGACGCAGGAGATGGCGTGCTCGGTGCTCCGGCCGCCGAAGACGACGGCGACACGGGTCTTACGCTGGCTGCTTTCACTCACGCGGCTGACCCTACCGTGCGTTGTGGTGATCCGGTGAAGAGCACGTCGCACCGCACCCCAGGGTGGCACTACCCTCTCGCAGCGTGACCCCTCAGGCGCGCCTGCGGCGCATCCGGTACTGGCTCGTCTTCTTCATCATCGGCCTCGTGCTCAGCGGCGTGACGGCGTTTCCCCTACTCGCCGAGCTGCGCTGGCTGGACGGCCTGCTGACCGAGGACTGGGTGCCCGCTCCGGCGGCGCTGGTCGAGTTCATCGGCACGGTCCGCACCGGGGCGGAGACCGCCGACCGCGACTTCCCGTTCCTGGCGTACGGCACGGACTGGCTGGCCTTCGCCCACCTGGTGATCGCGATGGCGTTCTACGGCCCGCTGCGCGACCCGGTCCGCAACCTCTGGGTGATCCACTGGGGCATGCTGTGCTGCGTCGCGGTGGTCCCGCTGGCGCTCATCGCCGCCCCCATCCGCGGCCTGCCCTGGTGGTGGATCCCGATCGACATCTCGTTCGGCCTGTTCGGCATCATCCCGCTGCTGATCGTCCGCCGCCACATCCTGGCCTTGGCCGCGGCCGCGAGCACACCGACCCCGGCCGCCGTCGCCGGCACCGTCTAGATCCACCGACTTGCCTGGCAACCGGCCATATCCGCGTTCAAGATACGCACGATTACCAGGCAAATCCGATGATCAAGGCGGGCGGTTCAGAGCTTCGCGGCGGAGTCCAGGGCCTGGGTGAGGTCGGCGAGCAGGTCCTCGGTGTCCTCGACACCGCAGGAGAAACGCACGAAGCCCGGCGGCACGCTGTCGCCCCACTGGTGGCGGCGGTCGGCGCTGGAGTGCAGGCCGCCGAAGCTGGTGGCCGCGGCGACCAGCGCCGACGCGCGCAGGAACGCCGCGACGTGCTCGGCCGAGGGCAGCTCGAAGGAGACCAGGCCGGGGATGATGCGCATCTGGCGCTTGGCCAGGTCGCTGTCGCCGGCCCAGCGCACGTTGTCGGCCAGCGGGTGCTCGCGTAGCAGTCGCGCGACCGCGGCCCCGCTGGCGGACTGCTGCCGCAGCCGCAGGGCGAGGGTGCCCATGGAGCGGCGGGCCAGCCAGCAGTCGAACGGGCTGGGCACCGCGCCGCCCAGGGTGCGGAACTGCCGCATCGCGTCGAGCAGTTCGGCCGAGTTCGTGGCCGCGTACCCCAGCAGCATGTCGGAGTGCCCGGCCAGCGCCTTCGTGCCGGACGCGACGACCACGTCGGCGCCGAGCTCCAGCGGCCGCTGGCTGAGCGGGGTGGCGGTGGTGTTGTCGACGGCCACCAGCGCCCCGGCGGCGTGCGCCGCCCGCGCGACCTCGGCGATGTCGACCAGGTCGAGACCCGGGTTGGCCGGGGTCTCCAGCAGCACCAGCCGGACGCCCTCGAACGACGGGTACGGCCCCGCCGTGGGCGCCTCCACCGTGGTCACGCCGAGCCGGTCCAGCGTCGACGCGGCGAACGAGCGGACGTTGTAGTACCCGTCCGAGGGGATCATCAGGGTGTCGCCCGAGCGCAGCACCGACAGCAGCAGGGCGGTGATGGCCGCCTGGCCGCTGGCGAAGGCCAGGCAGTCGCCGCCCTCCAGCTCCCCGATCGCGCTCTCCAGCAGGCGCCGGGTGGGGTTGTCGCCCCGCCCGTACCCGTCGACGCCGGGCGTGTAGCCCTCGGGGTCGAGGTGGTAGGGAGCGGCGAACACGGGGCCGGGCAGCATCGGTGCTCCCGGGACGGGGTCGGGTATGCCTGCATGAAGGGAACGGGTGCTGTCCCCGTACTGCGTTGTCATGCAGAGAACGTAGCGCCTGCTCACTCCGCCTTGGTCGAGCGGGACATCAGGGCCGCGACGGCGACCTTGGGATCGACGCCCTCGTGGCAGACCCGCTCCACCTGCTCGGTGATCGGCATCTCGACCCCGTGCGAACGGGCCAGGTCCCGGACGGCCAGGCAGCTCTTGACGCCCTCGGCGGTGTACTTCGTCGCCGCCTGCGCCTGCTCCAGGGTCTTTCCCCGGCCGAGGTGCTCGCCGAAGGTGCGGTTGCGCGACAGCGGCGACATGCAGGTGCCGACGAGGTCGCCGAGGCCGGCCAGGCCGGAGAAGGTCAGCGGGTCCGCGCCCAGCGCGACGCCCAGCCGCGCGGTCTCGGCCAGGCCGCGGGTGATCAGCGTCGCCTTGGTGTTGTCGCCCAGCCCCATGGCGTGCGCGATGCCGAACGCCAGCGCGATCACGTTCTTGACCGCCCCGCCCAGCTCGCACCCCACCACGTCGTCGTTGGTGTACGGCCGGAAGTAGGGCGTGGTGATGGCGTGCTGCACCCGGGTGGCCCGGTCGATGTCGGTGCAGGCGACGACGGTCGCGGCCGGCTGCTCCAGCGCGATCTCGCCGGCCAGGTTCGGGCCGCTGACCACGGCGACGCGATCCGGCGCGACCCTGGCGGCCTCGACGATGACCTGGCTCATGCGCTGGGTGGTGCCCAGCTCGATGCCTTTCATCAGCGACACCAGCGTGGAGTCGGCGGTCAGGTCGGCGGCCCAGTCGCCCAGGTTGACGCGCAGCGTCTGCGACGGCACCGCGAGCACGACCAGGTCCGCGCCCTTGATCGCCTCGGTCGCGGACGCGGTGGCGGTCACCCGCTCGCCCAGCGGGGTGGTCTCCAGGTATTCCGGGTTGCGGCCGGTGTCGCGGATGGCGGCGGCGATCTCCGGCCGGCGCGCCCACAGCACCACGTCGTTGCCCGCGTCGCCTAGGATCTTCGCGAACGCGGTGCCCCAGGAGCCCGCGCCGAGCACGGCGGCCCTCATCGGGCACCCTCCACGGTCGCCGTGTCGCCATCGGCGCCGTTCTTGGCCGCCGGGCTCCAGATCGGCGGGGCCTGGCCACCGCGGATCTCGGCGAGCAGGTCGCGCAGCCGGATCATGACCGCGTCGGTCATCTCGTTGAGCACCGCCGCGCTCGGCTCGGCACCGGCCCACTTCGACAGGTCGACCGGCGGGCCGGCCCACAGCGACACCGGGATCTTCGGCATGAGCCGGACCTTCTTGGTACGCGGGTCGAAGATCTTCTCCGGGCCCCAGGTCGCGATCGGGATGACCGGGGCGCCGGTGGCCAGCGCCAGCCGGGCCACACCGGTCTTGCCCCGCATCGGCCACAGGTCGGGTTCCTTGGTGGTGGTGCCCTCGGGGTAGATGACGACCGCGCCGCCGGCCCGCACCGCCTCGACCGCCGCGTCGAGCGCCTTGACCGCGTCGGACGTGCCCCGGTGCACCGGGATCTGGCGGCACCAGTACAGGATCTTCCCGGCGAGGGGGATCCGGAAGACGCTCTCCTTGCCCAGGAACTGCGGCCAGCGGCCGGAGTCGTAGACGTAGTGCGCGGTGGTGAACGGGTCCGCGTGCGACACGTGGTTGACCGCGAGGATCACGCCGCCCTCGGCGGGGATGTGCTCCCAGCCGCGCCAGTCCCGCTTGGTCAGCGCGATCAGCGGTGGCTTGACCAAGCACACCGCGAACCGCGACCAGAAGCCCAGCCTGCGCCGTGCCAACGAAGCCTCCCTGTCCTCCACCCGTTCACATGCCCGCGTCAGGGTGTCCGTAACGCCGCCCGCGAGTGAATCCTCACGGATCATGGTGCGCCCCCGTGCGTTCCGCCACGCCCCGGGCTGCCCGGCCCGTCGCTGCCGCGACGCTCCGTCATGCCTCCATGTTCAGCGCATCATGCCATGTCCGTCCGGGTGACGGCCTCAGCCGCCGGAGGCTGCCACCCCGCTGACCGACCGGGCGGGCTGCCAGAATGGCCGAGTGTACGCACCCGGAGTCACCGTGCTGGTGCCGCTGAAGCCGCTGGCCGAGGCGAAGAGCCGGCTGCGCGGCGCCGCCGCCGGGCACGAGGACCTGGTGCTGGACCTCGCCCGCGCCACCGTGTCCGCCGCGCTGGCCGCCGACGGGGTGGCACAGGTCCTGGTCGTGACCCGGGATCGGCGGGCCGCCGCTGCCTTGCGCGAGTGCGGGGCGGGCCTGCTCGCCGACGAGGGCCGGGACCTGAACGACACGCTGCGGCGGGCCGCGGCCGTGGCGACCGGCCGAGGCGACGGATCGGGGCGGGCCGCAGACCGCCGGTCCGCCGGGGGCGTGCCGCTGGTGGCGGCCCTACCCGCCGACGTGCCGGCTCTGCGACCGGCGGAACTCGCCCAGGCGCTGGCCGCGGCCGCCGGACGACGCGCGTTCGTGCCCGACGCGGCCGGTCTCGGCACGGTGCTGCTGGTGGCCGCGCCCGGCGACCCGCTCGACCCGCGGTTCGGCCCCGGGTCGGCCGCCGCGCACGAGCACTCCGGCGCGATACGCCTGGCCGGGGCCTGGCCCACGCTGCGCCGCGACGTCGACACCGCCGACGATCTCGCTGTGGTGCGAGCTTGGGGGGTGCTCCGCGCCGACGTGACGACACCAGCGGAGTAGCGTGAACGCCATGCAGGGCACCGTCGCGACATTCGATCCCGAGACCCGGACCGGCTCGCTGCTGCTCGACGACGGCACCCCGGTCACCTTCGACCGCACCGCGTTCGACGCCTCCGGGCTGCGGCTGCTGCGCCTGGGCCAGCGGGTGCGCCTGGAGCATGACGGTGCGGGCGGGTTGCGCCGGATCACCATACCCACGATGCCCTGATCCGTGCCGGGTGCGACCCGCGTCCGGTTGCCGGGGTTCCGCCATCGCCACGCTTAGCCGAGTTCATCTCTTGTTCACCCCGATAGGGCAAAAATGAGGTGGTGAGCGCAGCCCCGCGACGTCCCCGCAAGAAGGCCGGAAATGCCCCGACACCGGCCCCGTCCACACCTGTGGAGGCCCCCGCGGCCACCACGGACGTCCCCGTGCCCTCGTCCACCGACACCGCCGTCGTGACGGACCCCGCGGCACCGCCCGCCGTGATCACCGCGGTCACGGCCGATCCGGCACCGCCCGCCGACACCGCCGTCGCGAAGGGCTCACCCGAGCACACCGCCGCCCCTCTCGCCGTCCGGTCCGCGCCCGAGCAGGGACCGCGGCCGCACCCGGCCACCCCGCCGGTGACCGTGGTGGTCCCGGAGTTCGCCAGCACCGCGCTGACCGAGCTGCCCGAGGACCGTTACTTCAACCGCGAGGTCTCCTGGCTCGACTTCAACGCCCGCGTGCTGGCGCTGGCCGAGGACCCGCGCCTGCCGCTGCTGGAGCGCATGAAGTTCATGGCGATCTTCGCCAGCAACCTCGACGAGTTCTTCATGGTCCGCATCGCCGGCCTGCGCCGCCGGCTGGAGACCGGCCTGCCCACCCGAGGCGCGGACCGGCTGCCGCCGCGGGCGCAGCTGGAGATGGTCTCCGAGCGCACCGCCGAGCTGGTCGCCGACCACGCCGCCGAGTTCACCAAGGTGATCCGCCCTGCCCTGGCCAAGGCGGGCATCCACATTCTGGGCTGGACGGACCTGGAGCACGCCGAGCGCGAGCAGATGCGGGTCTACTTCCGCGAGCACGTCTTCCCGGTGCTGACCCCGCTGGCGTTCGACCCGTCGCACCCGTTCCCGTACATCTCCGGCCTGTCGCTGAACCTGGCCGCGGTGGTGCGGGAGCCGGACACCGGGCAGGAGCTGTTCGCCCGGGTCAAGGTGCCCAACAACGTGCCGCGCTTCGTCCGGATCGAACAGGTGGGCCGCACCACGGCCGAAGGCCGCAGCACCTACCGCTTCCTGCCGATCGAGGAGCTGATCGCCAACGAGCTGGGCCAGCTCTTCTCCGGCATGGAGGTGGTGGAGCGGCACGTGTTCCGGGTGACCCGCAACGCCGAGGTCGAGATCGACGAGGACCGCGACGAGGATCTGCTGCAGGCCATGGAGCGGGAGCTGATGCGGCGGAGGTTCGGCCCGCCGGTGCGCCTGGAGGTCGCGGCGGACATCTCCGACCACGTGCTGGCGACCCTGGTCACCGAGTTGGAGGTGGACTCACGGGACGTGCTGCGGGTGCCCGGCCTGCTGGACCTGTCCGGGCTGATGCAGCTCTACGACTGCGACCGCCCGGATCTGAAGGACCCCCCTTTCGTCCCGGCCACTCACGCCCGGCTGCGTGAGGGCGAGTCGACCCGCAGCATGTTCAACATCCTGCGCGACGGCGACATCCTGGTGCACCACCCGTACCACTCCTTCTCCACCAGCGTGCAGCGCTTCATCGAGCATGCGGCGGCCGACCCGCACGTGCTGGCCATCAAGCAGACGCTGTACCGGACCTCGGGCGACTCCCCGATCGTCGACGCGCTGATCGCCGCGGCCGAGGCGGGCAAGCAGGTGGTGGTGCTGGTCGAGGTCAAGGCACGCTTCGACGAGAAGGCCAACATCGGCTGGGCGCGCATGCTGGAGCGGGCGGGCTGCCACGTCGTGTACGGCCTGATCGGCCTGAAGACGCACTGCAAGACGGCGCTGGTGGTGCGGGAGGAGGGCGGCCAGATCCGCCGCTACTGCCACGTCGGCACGGGCAACTACCACCCCAAGACCGCCCGGTTGTACGAGGACTTCGGCCTGCTCACCGCCGATCCGGAGGTCGGCGCGGACCTGACCGACCTGTTCAACACACTCACCGGCTACAGCCGCCAGACGGCGTACCGGCGGCTGATGGTGGCCCCGCACGGCATCCGGGCGGGCATCATCGAGCGCATCGAACGGGAGGCCGGTTACGCCCGCGAGGGCAAGCCGGCGCTGGTGCAGATCAAGGTGAACTCGCTCGTCGACGAGCAGGTCATCGACGCCCTGTACCGCGCCTCGCAGGCGGGTGTGCACATCGACCTGCTGATCCGGGGCATGTGCGCGCTGAAACCGGGGGTGCCAGGGCTGTCGGACAACATCCGGGTGCGCTCGATCCTGGGCCGCTTCCTGGAGCACTCGCGGCTGTTCCGGTTCGGCAACGGCGACGTGGCCGCGGGCCGGGGGCGGGCCGAGTTCTGGATCGGCTCGGCCGACATGATGCACCGCAACCTGGACCGCCGGGTCGAGGCGCTGATCCAGGTGACCGACCAGCCCTCCCGGGTCGAGCTGGCCGAGCTGCTGAACATGTCGATGTCGGACCGTATCGAGGCGTTCGACCTGAACCCGGACGGCACCTGGACCCGCCTCATCTCCACTTCGGAGCACCCCCGGGTTGATTTGCAGGCTTCGCTGCTGGAGCGGATGCTCAAGCGGTGACCTTGGAAGAAGAGCGCAAGTACGACGTCTCCCCCTCATTCGTGCTGCCTGAGCTCGCCGTGGCGGACGTCCGCCCGGCGGCTCGGGCGGCCGTGACGCTGACCGCGACCTACTTCGACACGGCCGGGTTGCGGCTGGCCCGAGCCGGGGCGTCGCTGCGGCACCGGGTCGGCGACGCGCTGCCGTGGACGGTGAAGCTGCCGACCGCGGTGCCCGGGGTCCGGCAGGAGATCTCGCTGGCCGGCGGCGATCCTTCGTCGCCGCCGGAGGCGCTGACGTGGCTGGTAGCCGCGTTGACCAGGGGGTCGCCGCTGGTGCCGGTGGCGGTGCTGCGGACCCGGCGGCAGCGGGTGGACCTGTGCGACGCCGCGGGAGAGCGGCTGGCCGAGGTCGCCGACGACACCGTCGAGGTGCTGTCCGGCACGGCGGTGCCGCGTACTTTCCGGGAGATCGAGGTCGAGCGCACCGGCGGGCCGGCGGAGCTGCTGTCCGCTGTGGAGGAGCGCCTGCTGGCGGCGGGGGCCCGGATGGGCGGTTTCACGCCGAAGCTGGTGCGGGCGCTGGGGGCCGCGGCGGCGTACCCTCCGGATCTACTGCCCCCGGCCGCGACCCTGCCCGCGGGCGCGCGGGCGGCGGACGTGGTCCTCGCCGCGGTGCGCGGCGCGGTGGCCCGCATCGTGGCGCACGATCCCCTGGTACGCCTGGACGAGCCGCTGCCCGACGGGGACACGGCCGTGCACCAGATGCGGGTCGGCGTCCGCCGCCTGCGCTCAGACCTGCGCACCTTCAAGCCACTGGTGGACCAGCGTTGGGCCAAGCCGCTGCGCCGGGAACTCGGCTGGCTGGGTGACCTGCTGGGCGCGGCGCGCGACGCGGAGGTGCTGCGCGACCGGCTGCGCGCCACGGCCGCCGCCGGCCCGGCGTGCCCGAGCGACGACGGCGAGCTGGCCGCCCTGGACGCGATCCTGGCGGCACGGCGCGAGCAGGCGTACGCGGACCTGCTGGCCGCCCTGCGCACCCGCCGCTACCTGGCCCTGCTCGACCGGCTCACCGCCGCCACCCGGCGCATCCCGCTGACGCCCGCCGCCGCCGAACCCGCCGCGCAGGCGCTGCCCGGCCTGCTCGCCCGTCCGTGGCGTCGCCTGGTCCGCGGCGGAAAGGGCGTGCCCGGCGCGCCCGACCTGTCCCCGACCGCGCCCGATGTGGACTGGCACCAGGTCCGCATCCACGTCAAACGCGCCCGGTACGCCGCCGACGCGGCCGCTGCCTCAGGCGACCGCCCGGCCCGCCGCCTGGCCAAGTCCCTGGCCCGCCTCCAGGACTCCCTCGGCGAGCACACCGACGCCACCCTCGCCGCCCGCACCTGGCTCGCCCTCGCCGACACCCACCCCGACCTCGCGGTCACCCTGGCCCGCCTCGCCGAACGCGAACGCACCCTGGCCACCACCGCCCGCGCCTCCTACCCCCGCCGCTGGCGCAAAACAGCAAAGAAGGGCACCTTCTTATCGCTACGCGTATAAGAAGGTGCCCTTCTTAACCCTCACCCCGTGAACCCGCCGGTCAGAAGCGGCCGAGCGCCACGAACAGCGCCAGTGCCCCGAGGATCACGTTGAAGACGATGCCCGGGTACTCCTTGCGCCGCGCGTGCACGACCGCCGCCAGCACCATGATGACGACGAGGCCGGACGCGGCCAGCGGGGTGAGGATCGGCGCGATGCCGGTCGCCCACGGCAGGATCAGACCGATGCCGGCCAGCAGTTCGGTGACGCCGATCAGCCGCAGCGTGCCGAGGGAGAAGTCGTTCACCCACGGCAGCTTCGGGGCGAGGTCCTCCTTGCTCTTGGTGGACTTCATGACGCCGGCGCCGAGGAAGGCCACGCCGAGCAGGATCTGCACGACCCAGAGGGCGATGTTCACGGGAAATCTCCTTGTCGAACGGGAGGCTAAGTGGTGGATCTCCTCCGTTTGTGTCGCGACGGTAGCACTAACCGGAGGCTCGCCTCCAGTCCTGCTAAGCTGGTGATCATGGTGGAACCCCCGCTGCGCGCCGACGCCGCCCGCAACCGCGAGCGCATCGTCGACGCCGCCTGCGACGCCTTCGCCGAACGCGGCTTCGACGTGCCGTTGGAGGAGATCGCCGCGCGGGCCGGGGTCGGCATCGCCACGCTCTACCGGCGCTTCCCGGCCCGCGACGACCTGATGGTCGCGGCCGCCTCCCGCAAGTTCGAGCAGTACGAGCAGGCGCTGCACGAGGCGCGGCAGGCCCCGGACGGCTGGACCGGCTTCGCCGGGTACGTGCAGGAGGTCTGCCGGATGCAGGCGGCCGACGGCGGCCTGGCCGACGTGCTCACCATGTCGTTCCCGGGCGCACGGGAGTTCGAGGCCCGCCGCGTCGCGCTCTACCACGGTTTCGTGGGCCTGGTGGAGCGCGCCAAGGCCGAGGGTTCGCTGCGCGAGGACTACGTGCCCGAGGATCTGCCGCTGCTGCTGATGGCCAACGCGGGGGTGCTGCGCGGGACCGCCCAGGCGGCGCCGAACGCGTGGCGGCGGCTGGTGGGCTACCTGCTGCAGGCGTTCCGGACCGGAGGCGGCCCCGAACCCCTGCCCGCGCCGCCGACCCCGCGCCAGACGATGCGCTCCATGCTGCGCATCTCCGGCTGCCAGGGCCGCTCTCAGCCGCCCCAGCGCGGATAGGGCCGCACAAAGCCGCACCCGCGCCGTATCGACTCGGCGCGGGTGCGGCTTTGTTCAGAAAGGGATAACGGGACCGGTCAGCGTTTGGCGGCCTTCTTGGCGGGGGCCTTCTTGGCCGTGGTCGCCTTGGCGGTCGTCTTCTTCGCCGCGGTCGTCGCCTTCGCGGTCACGGTCTTCTTGGCCGGAGCCGTCTTCGCCGCCGTCGTCTTCTTGGCGGTGGCCTTGGCCGCGGTCGCCTTCGCCGTGGTGGCCTTGGCGGTGGTCGCCTTGGCGGTGCTCTTGGTCGCGGTCTTCTTGGCCGGAGCCGTCTTCGTCGCGGCGGCGGCCTTGCTCGCGGCCGGGCGGGTGCCGGCGGCGCCGGCGGTCTTCTTGGCGGTCGCCTTCGTCGCCTTCTTCGCCGGGGCGGCGACCTTGCCGACGGAGACCGTCTCCTTGAAGCCCGCGCCGGGCCGGAAGGCCGGCACCGACGTCTTCTTCACCTTGACCGCCTCGCCGGTGCGCGGGTTACGCGCCATGCGAGCGGCCCGGGCCCGCTTCTCGAAGACACCGAAGCCGGTCAGCGAAACCTTGTCGCCCTTGGTGACCGCGTTCTGGATCTCGGTGAGCGTGGCCTCCAGCACGGCCGCGGCGGTCTTCTTGTCGACCACGGTCGGGTGAGCGGCGATCGCGTCGATCAGCTCAGTCTTGTTCACGGATTCCTCCCGTATGGTGCTACTGGACTTATAACAGTCATTCTGTGCGCACAGTAGGCCCAACGTCAGCAATATGCCAACAGGAGGGTTAAAAACCACCTATGTGTCGCAAAGAAAATTGCCCCCATCCTGATAACAGGACGGGGGCAATTACGTTGCTGTCGTGGTTCAGCACCTATCCGACAAGTACTCCGAAAGCCGGGCGATGGCCCTCGAACGCGGTGATCGCCTCTTCGTGGCGCAGCGTCAATCCGATGTCGTCCAAGCCTTCCATCAGCCGCCAGCGCAGGAAGTCGTCCAGCGAGAACGCCCAGCTCTGCCCACCCGCACGGACCTCCCGGGCGACCAGGTCGACCTCGATCGGGGTGGCCGGGTCGGCCTCCACCAGGTCCCACAACGCCTCCACCGCCGCCTGCGGCAGCTCGACCGTGAGCAGACCCTGCTTGAGCGAGTTGCCCCGGAAGATGTCGCCGTACCGGGGGGAGATGACCACCCGGAAGCCGTAGTCGTTGAGGGCCCAGACCGCGTGCTCCCGTGAGGATCCGGTGCCGAACTCGGGCCCGGCGACCAGCACGCTGGCCCCGGCGTAGGCCGGGTTGTTCAGCACGAACGACGGGTCCTCCCGCCAGGCGCTGAACAGGCCGTCCTCGAAGCCCGTGCGGGTGACCCGCTTGAGGTACACCGCCGGGATGATCTGGTCGGTGTCCACGTTGGAACGCCGCAGCGGCACCGCGGTGCCGGTGTGAACGGTGAACTTCTCCATTTCGATCTACCTCGGTTCAGCGGGCGCCGACGGCGTCCAGGTCGGCGGGAGCGGACAGGTGGCCGGTCACGGCGGTCGCCGCGGCCACCGCCGGGGACACCAGGTGGGTACGGCCGCCCTTGCCCTGCCGCCCCTCGAAGTTGCGGTTGGACGTGGACGCCGAGCGCTGGCCCGGCTGGAGGGTGTCCGGGTTCATGCCCAGGCACATCGAGCAGCCCGCGAACCGCCACTCGGCCCCGGCCTCGGTGAAGACCTCGTGCAGGCCCTCCTCCTCGGCCTGTGCCCGCACCGCGGCCGAACCAGGCACCACCAGCATGCGCACGCCGTCGGCGACCTTGCGCCCGCGCAACACGTCCGCCGCGGTGCGCAGGTCCTCCAGCCGCCCGTTGGTGCAGGAGCCCACGAAGACCACGTCCACGGACAGGTCGCGCAGCGGCGTGCCCGGGGTCAGATCCATGTATTCCACGGCCCGGCGGGCCGCCGCGCGCTCCGACTCGGACGCGAACGACTCCGGGTCCGGGATCACGCTGTCCAGCGAGGCGCCCTGGCCCGGGTTGGTGCCCCAGGTGACGAACGGCGTCAGCGCGCTCGCGTCGAGGAACACCTCCTTGTCGAAGGTCGCGCCCTCGTCCGTGGGCAGGCTGCGCCAGTACGCCACGGCGTCGTCCCAATCCTGGCCCTTGGGCGCGAAGTTGCGGCCCTTCAGCCAGGCGAACGTGGTCTCGTCCGGCGCGATCAGGCCGGCCTTGGCACCCCACTCGATGGACATGTTGGAGACGGTCATCCGCCCCTCCATGCTCAGCTTCTCGATGGCGGGGCCGCGGTATTCCACCACGTAACCCCGGCCGCCGCCGGTGCCCTCCTGGGTGATCAGGGCCAGGATCAGGTCCTTGGCCGAGACGCCCGGGGGCAACTCGCCGGTGACGGTGACCGCCATCTGCAAGGGCTGCGCCTGCGGCAGCGTCTGCGTGGCCAGCACGTGCTCCACCTCGGAGGTGCCGATGCCGAAGGCCAGCGCCCCGAACGCGCCGTGCGTCGAGGTGTGCGAGTCGCCGCACACGATCGTCATGCCCGGCTGGGTCAGGCCCTGCTGCGGGCCCATGACGTGGACGACGCCCTGCTGCGGGTCGCCGAGCGGGTGCAGCTTCACGCCGAACTCGGCGCAGTTGGCGCGCAGCGTCTCGATCTGCGTGCGCGACACCGGGTCGGCGATCGTCAGGAGGTTGTCGGTGGGCGTGTTGTGGTCCTCGGTCGCGATCGTCAGATCGGTCCGGCGCACCTTGCGCCCGGCCAGCCGGAGGCCGTCGAAGGCCTGCGGGCTGGTCACCTCATGCAGCAGATGAAGATCGATATAGAGGAGGTCCGGTTCACCGTCAGCGCGGCGTACCACGTGTGCGTCCCAGACCTTCTGGGCAAGGGTCCTGCTCACTGGGTTGCTCCCACCATCTGGACATCCCGCATCTTGGGAGGTATGTTTCGGTCTGTGGGACACAGTATGTCTGGCGTGGGCGTCCTTGACAAGGCGGTAGTGATCCTTGCCGCGTGTGTCGACGGCGCCAGCCTCGCGGAACTCGTCGATCGCACCAAGCTGCCGAGAGCAACGGCGCACCGGCTGGCGCAGGCGCTGGAGATTCATCGGATGCTGGTACGGGACACGCAGGGACGCTGGCGTCCCGGTCCCCGCCTCGGAGAGCTCGCGAACGCCGCCCCCGACGTCCTGCTGACAGCCGCAGAGCCGCTGCTGTCCGCACTGCGGGACGCCACCGGCGAAAGCGCGCAACTTTACCTGCGCAGGGCCGACGAACGGCTCTGCGTCGCCGCCGCGGAACGGGCCAGCGGTCTGCGCGACACCGTGCCGGTCGGCGCGATCCTGCCGATGACGGCGGGCTCGGCGGCTCAGATCCTGCTCGCCTGGGAACCCCCCGAGGCGGTCATGCCTCTGCTCCCCCGCTGCAAGTTCACCGGCCGCACGCTGGCCGAGGTGCGCCGCCGCGGCTGGGCGCAGTCCGTGGCCGAGCGCGAGGCCGGCGTCGCGTCGGTCAGCGCCCCCGTGCGCGACCGCACCGGCCGCGTCATCGCCGCGATCAGCGTCTCCGGCCCCATCGAGCGCCTCGGCCGCCGCCCCGGCGACCGGCACGCGATGGCCGTCGTACGCGCCGGTCAACGGCTCTCCGGACTCTGATCGGGGGATCCGTACTCCGATGATCGTCGTTGCCCGTGCCCCCTAGCATGAGCGCGATTTTCAACGGGGAAAGGAACCCTCATGGCAGACCCCCAGGCGCCGGTGGACGATCCGTCCACCGGCGCCTCAGCTTTCACTCCGGCCCCTGGCGACCCGACCGTCGCCGGCTCGGCTGAGCCGACCGTCGTACCGGCCGGCGAACCCGGCGCCGCTGCGGTGATCACCCTCGACCGCGACGAAACCGCCGCCCCCGCCGACGCTCCGGCCCGGCCGCGCAGCGTGCGGGTGCTCGTCGCCGCCGCCGTCGCGGTGGTGCTGCTGCTCGGCATCGGCGGATACGCCGTCTACCGCTTCGTCTTCGGCGACGGCCGCCGGGCCGAGGAGTTCACCCCGGCGTCGGTCGTCGCGTTCGCCTCCGTCGACCTGGAGGTCGGCCTGGAGCAGCAGCTGAAACTGCTCAAGCTGAGCGCGAAGACGCCGAAGGACACCGGCGGCGACACCGCGGAGCAGCGCGACAAGGCGATGGCCGAGCTGCTGCGCGGCCTCGGCCTGACCGGCGTAGACGTCGACCGGGACCTGCTGAGCTGGCTCGGCCACCGGGTCGGGGTCAGCTTCTGGCTCGACGACGGGCAGGCGTACGCCCTGATCAGCGCGAGCAGCACCGACTCCGCCGACGCCGAGGCCGGGCTGGGCCGGGTACGCGCCGGGCTCAAGACCGCCAGCCTGGGCTTCGTGGTCCGCGACGGGGTGGCCCTGATCGCCATCGGCGAGAAGAACGGCCAGCAGGCGGCCGAGAAGGCCTTCGCCGAGGCGCAGCGCGCACCCCTGGCCACCGCCGCGACCTTCGCCGCCGACCGGGCCTGGCTGCAGGGCGACCAGCTCGCCGTGGTCTGGGCCGACCTCGCGCGATACGGCGACGCCGTCACCACGGCGATCCAGGCGGGCATGACCGCTGCGGAGAAGGAGATGTTCGGCCTGGCCGCGCCGGAGGCCGCGAAGCCGAGGGAGCAGGGCCGTTTCATCGCCGGAGTCCGGGCCACCGACCACGGGATCGAGGCGCGGTACCGCACGTTCGGCTCGAACGCGACCCAGGCGGGCCTGCGCGACGCGGTGACGAAGCTCGGCGCGCTGCCCGCAGACACGCACGTCGGTGTGGTGGCGCAGCTGCCCCGCGACCTGTCGGCCGCCGCCGACGCGCCGGGTTCCCCGCTCGGGCTGCTGATGGCCTTGGCCATGACCGGGATGACCGCCGACATCTCCGACCAGGTCGATGTCGGCGGCGCGCTCGGTGAGCCCGGGCCGACCGGTGTCGTCGAGACGCCCGAGATCCCGCAGGCCCCCGAGCTGACCCCTGCCGAGCAGGCCGAGCTGAACGCCCTGATGGAGAAGGGTTTCGACAAGCTCACCCCGGCCGAGCTCGAGCGGGTGGAGAAGCTTCTGGGGATGCCCGGACTGGGCCTCGACGACGGCCCGCTCGGCGGCGTGAGCCCGTTCGGGGCGCTCCCCGCACTGGACGGGGCCGTGCTCAGCGTCGCGGTGCGGACGAAGGCGCAGCAGGACCCCGGTGTCCGGATCGTCGCGGAGGCGCTCGACGCCGCCGCGGCCGGCAAAGTCGTGGAACTGCTCACCGACCTGGGCCTGCCCGGCCTGACCGCCACCGCCGAGGGCAACGTCGTCACCGCCACCACCACCGGCTACACCCCGGGCGGCGGCACGCTGGCCGGTCAGGAGGCCTTCCAGCACGCCGTGGCGGACGCTCCGGCAACCACCGGGCTCGCGGTCTACGTGAACCTGGCCGAGCTGCTGCCGGCCGCTGAGCGGGCCAGGACGCCGTTCGAGGCGCTGGTGCTGCTGCAGGGCGTCGACGGCGGCGACCAGACCGGCGTGCTCCGCCTGGTCATGGACTGACGTACCGGCTAGACGGAGAGCGCCGGCCACGTAACGTGGCCGGCGCTCTCCGTTCCCGGCGCGGGCGACCCGGCCGCGACACCCGTGCCGACGACTAGTTCCCGGCGCCCATCGCGCCGCCGGTCGAGGTCGGGGTGCCCACCTCGCGCGCGACGTGGATCATCGGGTTGCCGTCGTAGTAGTCGCGTGGCGGGTTGATGTGGCCGTGCCGTTTGCCACGGCGGTCGGCGACGACCGCCAACACCAGGATGAGACCGAGCACCACGCCACCGACGATCCAGAGGGTCATGGACGCGGACGATAGCGGGGCTGCGCCATCGCCGCAGCCCTCCACTCCTGCGCACAACGACAGAAGCTCACGAGCAATGCTCGTGAGCTTCTGGAAACCTGGTAGCCCCGAAGGGATTCGAACCCTCGCTACCGCCTTGAGAGGGCGGCGTCCTAGGCCGCTAGACGACGGGGCCAGGTCGATGTTCCGGAGAACACCTTATTCATTTTTCGACCGCCTAGCTGACTTCTCAGCTCGGCGGCCCGCTGAACTTTAGCAGGTCCAGCAGCCTCGCGCGAATCGGGCTTTACCCGATCTTGCTTGGTTGCTGGGGTACCAGGACTCGAACCTAGACTAACTGAACCAGAATCAGTTGGGCTGCCAATTACCCCATACCCCATTGGCACCGTTGCCGCTGCCGGGACAGAACTTTACCTGACCTCCCCGGCAGCGCCAAATCGGTATCCCCTACCGCGCGGCGACCGGGTTGCGCAGCTCCCCCAGCCCCTGGATGCGCACGCTCACCACGTCCTTCGCGGCCAGCGGCGACACCCCCGCCGGGGTGCCGGTGAGGATGACGTCGCCGGGCAGCAGCGTCATCACGTGAGACACGTACGACACCAGCGTGGGCACGTCGAAGACCATCTGCGAGGTGCGGCCGAGCTGGCGCACCTCCTCGTTGACCTCGCAGCGCACCTCGGCGTCGGTGACGTCGACGGCGGTGTCGATCCACGGTCCCAGCGGGCAGAACGAGTCGAACCCCTTGGCCCGGGTCCACTGGCCGTCGCTCTTCTGCAGGTCGCGCGCGGTGACGTCGTTGGCGATGGTGTACCCGAAGATCGCCTTCTCGGCCCCGGCCCGGTCCACCCGGCGCGCGCCCGTGGCGCCGATCACCACGGCCAGCTCGGCCTCGTGCTCGACCTGGTGCGACTGCTCGGGCAGCCGGATGATGTCGTGCGGCCCGATCACCGATGTGGACGGCTTGAGGAACAGCAGCGGCTCCTTGGGCACCTCCGCGCCGTGCTCGGCGGCGTGGTCGGCGTAGTTGCGCCCCACCCCGATCACCTTGCTGGGCAGGATCGGGGAGAGCAGGCGTACGTCGGCCAGCGCGAAGCGCTGCTCGGTGAGATCCAGCTCACCGAAGGGGTGGCCGTTGATCGCGCGTACCGTCAGCGCCTGGGCCCCGGCCTCCGGATCCCCCTCCACCACGCCGAACGACATGCCACCCGGATGAACGAAGCGAGCGATGCGCACCACAGCCCCCAGCTGAAGATCTCTTGTCGATGTCCAGCTTCAACTTACGCCGTAGGCCTGGTGTGACCCCGCTCGCTCCACCCGCGACCGGCTCAGCGCCGGGCGACGAACCGCAGGTGTGACCGCTGTCGCAGCCGGTATCCCGACGCCACCGCGACCACGGCCAGCAGCGCCGCCAGGCACACCGCCGCGTGGATCAGGCCACGGGTCAGGTAACCGCCGTCGGTGTGGTCCACGGCATAGGTGCCGATCTCGCGGCTGAACCAGAACGGCAGCAGCCGTGAGGCGGACGAGGCCGGGTCCATCATCATCTGCAGTCCCACGACGATGAGCAGCACCAGCATGCCCTCCAGCTCCCGCGGCAGGGCGGCGCTGAGGGCGAGCCCGAACGGCGCGGCGACCGCCACGGTCAGCAGCATGATGAGCCCGATCGCGCCGTACCTGATGTGCTCCTGGTCGATGCGGATCAGCACGTAGTAGGGCGCCGACAGCAGCAGGCCGACCGTCCACAGCGCGGCCAGCCGGCCCAGGTACAGGTGGCCGCTCCGGTATCCGGACAGCCGCAGCCGGGGCTCGACGGCCCGCGCCGCGCTGCCCGCGAACAGCGCCGCGGTGCTCATCGCCCAGCCGATCCCGAGGCACACGAACCGGATCGACTGCCCCGCGTGCGAGTCGCGTCGGCTCAGGTAGAACGCCAACGGGAAGATCAGCAGAATGGCCAGCACACCCCGGCGGCGCGCGATCTCCCGCAGCGCCATCTCGGCCACGACGAGTGTCTTCTTCATGCCCTCTCCCGTGGTGTCAGGTCGAGCACGGTGTCGACCCCGTCGCGGGTGTTCAGCAGGTGGGTCACCACGACGATCGCCTTGCCGGCGGCGCGCCAGCGGTGCACCTGCTGCCAGAAGTCCAGATAAGAGCCCTGGTCGAAGCCCTGGTACGGCTCGTCCAGCAGCAGCACGTCCGGGTCGCCGAGCCCGGCCATGACCAGGTTGAGTTTCTGCCGGGTGCCGCCGGACAGGTGGCGGGCCTGCGTTCCGCCGCGCGGATCCCAGTCCAGCGCCGCCGCGCCCGCCCGGCCGCTGTCCCGGGCGTCCGCCCGCGACATGCCGCGGCCCGCGCCGACCAGCAGGAAGTGCTCGTCGGGCACGAGGAAGTCGCTGGTGCCGCCGCCCTGCGGGCAGTAGCCGAGGGCGCCGTGCACCCGCACCTCGCCCCGGTCCGGGCTGACCAGGCCCGCGCAGATGCCCAGGAAGGTGCTCTTGCCGGAGCCGTTCGCGCCGACCACGGCGGCGACCTCGCCCGCGCGTACCGTCAGGTTCACCTCGCGCAGCACGGTCCGGCGGCCGTACCGCTTGGTGATGCCGAGGACCTCCAGCCGCACCGGCCCGCCGGGCGCGCGCCGCGGCGGCTCCAGGCGCACGCTGTCGGCGACCGTCGCCGCGTACGCCTGGGGCGGGCCGAACGCCCGCAGCGGGTCGTCCCCGCTCTCCCACAGGTGGGCGGCGGTCTCGGCGAGCACGTTGCCCGCCGTCTCCGCGGCCACCCCGTGCCGGCGCAGCTCGCCGGCGAGGGCATCGAGCCAGGTGTCGTGTCTCACCGTGCCGCCACCTCTCGCAGAATCGCGCTCACCCCGCCCGCGAAGGCCTCCCAGTCGGCCGCGGACCGCCGCAGCGTCTCGGCGCCCTCCGGGGTGATCCGGTAGTACTTGCGGGCCGGGCCGGACCCGCCCTCGCGCCAGTGTGCGGCGACCTGGCCGCCGCGCTGCAACCGCAGCAGCACCGGGTAGAGGGTGCCGCCCTGGATGCCGTGCAGCCCCGCCGCGTGCAGCGACTGGATCAGCTCGTAGCCGTAGGACTCGCGGTGGGCGAGCACGCCGAGCACGCACAGGTCGAGCACTCCCCGCAGCCATTGACTGCGCCGCTCCAGCTCCATGGCGCGAGACGCTAGCACAGCAAGCTAGTTGGTGTCGCTATCTAGTCTGCGCCACCGGTACCCTGGCCTGATGCACATCGCCGCCGCCGAGGTCCTCGGCCCCGAGGTCTGGGGTGCCCGCCGGCAGGCGCACGAGGAGCTGGTGGACGGCTGGCTGGCCCAGCACCTGGCCCGCCGCCGCGACGGGGTGAAGCACCCGGTGCACGACTTCCTGTTCACGTACTACTCGCACCGTCCGGCGCAGCTGCGCCGCTGGCACCCCGGCCACGGCGTGCTGCTGCGCGACGGCCTCGCCGAGCGCGACTACCTCGCCGTCGACGGCGGTGTTCTGCTGGACCCCGCGCTGCTGGCCAAGCGGGCCGACTCGGTGCGCTGGATCCGCGACCTGCTCACCGCGACCGCGTCCCGGCCCGCCCAGCTGGGCTGCTTCGGCATGCACGAGTGGGCCATGGTCTACCGCCAGACCCAGCAGGAGGTCCGGCACAACTCCTGGCCGCTGCGCCTGTCCCCCGCCGCGACCGCCGAGGTCGTCGAAGACCGCGGCGTACGGTGCAGCCACTTCGACGCGTTCCGCTTCTTCACCGCGCCCGCGCGGCCCCTCAACGTGCACCAGCCCACCCGCGAGCTGCAGCCCGCCCTCGAACAGCCCGGCTGCCTGCACGCGAACATGGACCTCTACAAGTGGGCCTACAAACTGTCCCCGCTGGTCGCCGGCGAACTCGTCACGGCCTGCTTCGCCCTGTCCCGCGAGATCCGCGAACTCGACATGCGCGCCAGCCCGTACGACCTGGCCGACCTCGGCTTTCCCCCGGTCCGCATCGAGACCCCCGACGGCCGCGCCGAGTACGCCGCCACCCAGCGCTCCTTCGCCGACCGCGCCGCCCCCCTCCGCACCGCCCTCATCACCGCCTGCGACCGCCTCCTCGCCGCAGCCTGACCCGGCTCGCGGCTGATGATCGCTGTTTCGGGTCAAGAACTGCGGTTCAACCCGAGGTTTTGACCGCAAACGGCGATCACCCCCGCAAGCCGCCCCACTTTCCGCCCGCAAACGGCGATCACCGCCGGCCAGAACGGCTCGGCGGTGATCGGGGCGCGTTGGTGCGGCTGCGTCAGGCGATGCAGGCGCAGACGATGAGGGCCGCGCCGAAGTGGGTGGCCGCGGTGACCTTGGCGGCGGGGTGCGGCTCGATCTCGGCGATCATCTCGCCCAGGCGGCCCGGGGTCAGCCAGTCCAGCGCCATGAACGCCAGCGCCATCAGGCCGATGCCGAGCAGACCGAAGATCACCGTGGAGGCCAGGCCCTTGCCGAAGTCCTCATAGCTGGTGAAGATCGCGGTGAACACGATCAGCGCGATGCCGAGCTGGTTCGCGGCCAGCAGGAGTGCGGCGTTGCTGCTGCGCTGGTGCCAGATCAGCTCCCGCAGGCGGCCCGGCGTCAGCAGGTCCACCACCACGAAGCCGACCGCCATCAGGCAGATCCCGGCCACCCCGAACACCACGCTCTGCCACGCACCTGTGACCAGGTCCTGCACCATGTACGCCTCCACTGCATCCGAATGTCGCTCGGGAGGCTAGCGGACGCCCGCAACAGGGGCGCCCGCACGGGTCTGACCAGGTTACTTACCGCGCACCCAGGCTGAGCCGCCGATACCTGGGCTGCTAGAGCGCACCCAGGTACTTGATCCGCTCATACGGCGTCACCTCGCGCCGGTACTCCTCCCACTCGGCGCGCTTGTTGCGCAGGAAGAAGTCGAACACGTGCTCGCCGAGCACGTCGGCGACCAGCTCGGAGCCCGCCATCACGTCGATCGCCTCGGACAGGTTCTCCGGCAGCGCCGAGTAGCCCATCGCGCGGCGCTCGGCGTTCGACAGCGCCCAGACGTCGTCCTCGGCGCCCGGGGGCAGCTCGTAGCCCTCCTCGATGCCCTTCATGCCGGCCCCGAGCAGCACCGCGAAGGCCAGATAGGGGTTGGTGGCCGAGTCCAGCGAGCGGACCTCGACCCGGGCCGAGTTCGGCTTGCCGTACGCGGGGACACGGACCAGGGCGGAGCGGTTCAGGTGCCCCCAGCACACGTACGCCGGGGCCTCGCTGATCCGGTCCGGGATCATCTGCGGGAACAGCCGCTTGTACGAGTTGACCCACTGGTTGGTGACCGCGGTGAACTCCCGCGCGTGGGTGAGCACACCGGCGATGAACGCCTTGGCGGTCTTGCTCAGCTTGTGCGGGTCGGCCGGGTCGTGGAAGGCGTTGCGCTCGCCCTCGAACAGCGACAGGTGCGTGTGCATGCCGCTGCCGGGCTGGTCGGTGAACGGCTTGGGCATGAAGGTGGCCCGCACCCCGTGCGACAGCGCCACCTCCCGCATCACGTGCCGGAACGTCATGATGTTGTCGGCGGTGGTCAGCGCGTCCGCGTACCGCAGGTCGATCTCCTGCTGGCCGGGGGCGACCTCGTGGTGGCTGAACTCGACGGAGATGCCGATGCGCTCCAGCGCGAGCACGGCCTGGCGGCGGAAGTCGCGGGCGATGGCGTGCGTGGTGTGGTCGAAGTAGCCGCCGGAGTCGACCGGGGTCGGCACGCCGCCGTCCGCGGGCGCGTCGGCGAGCAGGAAGAACTCGACCTCGGGGTGGGTGTAGAAGGTGAAGCCCTTGTCGGCCGCCTTCGACAGCGCCCGGCGCAGCACGTGGCGCGGGTCGGCCCAGCTCGGGGTGCCGTCGGGCATGAGGATGTCGCAGAACATGCGGGCGCTCTCGCCGGAGCCGCCGCCCTCGAACGGGAAGACCTGGAACGTCGTCGGGTCCGGCATGGCGATCATGTCGGACTCGTACACCCGGGCGAAGCCCTCGATGGCCGATCCGTCGAAGCCGATGCCCTCCTCGAAGGCCGCCTCCAGCTCCGCCGGGGCGACACTGACCGACTTCAGGGTGCCGAGCACGTCGGTGAACCAGAGGCGCACGAAGCGGATGTCGCGCTCCTCAAGCGTACGCAGCACGAACTCCTGCTGACGATCCACGGCAAGCCTTCCTAGACGAGATCTCCGGCCAGTCTGGCCCGGCCTCATTACGCGCACGTTACGCCATCCTTCAGCTGTACGCCGGAGCACGGTGATGCCGCAACTTCGACGCCCTTCACACCGTTGAGACGGTCAGTGACACGGAGCTCCCCTCGATGCGCAAGGAGCGCCCATGAACCGCCTGGACTCCCTCTTCCCGGTGCGCCACCGCACCATCGCGGGCGGTATCGCCCTGGGTGGGCTGCTGATCGGCGCGCTCACCCTGGCCGGGGTGCTCGGCGCGACGCACCGCCAGCAGCAGGCCCAGGCGACCGAGACGACCCGCAAGACGCTGCCGCTCACCGCGACGCAGCCGGAGTTGCAGGCGGCGCTGCTGGCCGAGGTCGACCTGCCGGCCAGCTACGCCCCGCAGCAGCCCAGCCCGTCGCCCAAGGTGCGCACGCCCCGCCCGGAGCGCTGCGCTGCCCTGCTGGGCGCGCCCGACGAGCTGATCCGCACCGCCGCGGCGACCGTGGCGACCACGCACCCGAAGGCCCGCCTGCAGCCCACCGCCCAGGCGGTCTCCGGGCACCGCGGGCCGACGCTGATCACCCAGGTGCTGAGCACCTTCTCCGGCGACGGCGCGCTCGGCACCCTGAACGAGCTGCGCCGGATGGGCCAGCGCTGCCGGGACTTCCACGCGGTGCTCGACGACGGCACGGCCGTCCGGGTGCGTGTCGAGGACGTGCCGCGCGACCGGCTCCCGGCGGACCTGCTGAAGCTGGAGGGCGACGCGTACGCGCTGCGCTTCACGCTCACCGGCAAGGAGCGGACCATGACCGGCTATCTGGCGCTGGGCCGGGTCGGCGGGCTGCTGTCGATGCTGCGCGAGATGGACTCCGGCGAGCGGCAGGGCGCGGTCGCCGACCTGGGCCGGTTCACCGGGCTGCTGGAGCAGGCGGCGAAGAAGCTGCTGCCCATCACCCTCGGCGGGGCGCGGCCGACCCCGCGGGGCTGACCCGGGACATTGATCATCGTTGAGGCGTCCGTTTAGGATGACGGGAATCGCGGCCTGACCGGCCCCCACCCCTCCCTCAAGGTGTGTCCATGCCCCCGTCCGACAACGCCCCCGCGCAGCCGAAAGCCGTCTGGGCGGAGCGTTTCGCCGGCATCCTGGCCGGTTCGTTCGCGATCCCGCTGCTCGGCGAGATCCTGCTCGCGGTGCTCAACAACGAGGACTTCGACTACCTGCGCACCGCCATCACGGCGATGGTGCTGGGCGTCGGCGCGGCGATCCTGTACGCCTCGCAGGTCGGCCGCATCGTGTTCCAGCGGGCGCGAGCCGGTTTCCTCATCGTCGCCGGGTTCGCCACCGCGACCCAGGGCTTCCTGCAGGCAGCCCGGCCCGAATGGCTGCGGGGCGACCCGATCGAGGGCGTCGTCGGCATGGTCACCCTGATCCTGGGCCTGTCCGTGTTCGCCATGGGCTGGTTCTACTTCCGGGTCGAGGCCCCGGTGGCCGAAGCGGCCGCGATCCCCGCGCCGCGCGAGCCGCTGCCGATCGAGACGGTCTCCTTCGTACGCGCCCAGGGCCGCTACGACGCCACGAAGCACACCAAGTACTTCGACGCCTGCCGGGCCGCCCTGAGCCTGGAGCAGCTGCACTACGTCGCCTACTACGAGGGCCGCAACCAGGTCTTCGCCATCGACGTGTTCGACCGCCTGGAGGACTTCCAGCCGGTCGAGACGACGCAGGCGCAGCGGCGGGAGAAGTACCACGAGCACGGGCCGCAGATCATAGATCTGATGGCGGAGCTGGACGGCCGGTTCAGCGCGCTGGAGACCGGGCCGCTGATTCGCATGGTCTTCGACGTCGAGCAGGGTGCGATCTACTACCACATGATCAACAGCAATCCCGCGGTGCACGTCATCGGGGTCACCCTCGACCAGGCCCAGATCCACACCGCCGACGACGCGCTGGAGAAGCTCTCCGCCGAACTGCGGCGGCGCTCCGGCCGCCTGCCCATCACCCAGCAGAACACCTAGGGGGTACGCGGTGCGCCGCCTGGCCTGGCTCGCCCTGGCCGTCCTGATCGGCCTCGGCACGGCCGCCGTCACCGGCGTCCGGATCGCCGACGCCACCGACACCACGCCCTACCTGCTCGTCACCGCTGCCCTACTGGCGATCGGCCTGTACGGCAGCACCTACGGCATCGACGTCGCCGCCGCCCGGCAGGACCGGCGGCTCATCGTTACCGCGGTGACCGTCGGTGTCATGGTCAAGGCCGCCGTCATCGGTGGATCGCTCGCGCTGGCCTGGCAGGATCCGCTGTTCCTGCTGCTGGGCATCGTGGTGGCGCAGATCGACCCGCTGTCGGTCGCCGCACTGCTCGGCGACGACCGACTCTCGCCCCGGGCCCGCACCGTGCTGGCCGCGTGGTCCTCGTTCGACGACCCGGTCACGGTGGTGCTGACCGTCTACGCCGCCGCCGTGACGACCGACGCCCTGGGCCTAGGCATACGCGGCGAGCAGGGCGTGCACGTCGCGGACGGGCTGGTGGCGTACGCCGCGGATCTGGGTCTGAATCTCGCCTTCGCGGCGGTGGTGTGGCTGCTGTGGCGGTATGCCGTCCGGGACCGTCCCCGCTGGGCGGACGCCTTGCTCGCGATCGTGGTCGCCGTCGCGGTGTGGCAGTTCTGGATGCTCGGCCTGGCGCTGGTCGGCCTGTTCCTGCGCCCGGCCTGGCTGGACCGGCTGCTGCCCCGGATCACCCAGGGCGCGCTGTACGCCGCGACGGTGCTGCTCGGTTTGCTGCTCATCGGCGGGATCGCGCTGCCGGAAGGGGTGACCCTGGGCCTGGCCGCGTTCGCCGCGCAGATCCTGGTCGGGTGGCTGCTCACCCGGAACATGCCCGCCGCCGACCGGCTGCATCTGGCGTTCGCCCAGCAGAACGGCATCACCGCGATCATCCTCGCGCTGCGCCTGGAGGCCCAGTTCGCGGGCGTGGTCGCCGTCGTCGCCCCCGCCATCCTGGTCACCAACCTCACCCACCATGCCGCCAACCACCTCCTCGACCGCCGCGCGCGCGTCCGCACCTCCACTTGATCGCCCGACCTGCCCGGCAAGTGGGCGAACGGGGTCCCGCGCCCCGCCACCCCGCCCATGATCGTTCGACTTGCCCGGCAAGTGGGCGAAAGCGGCTTCAAGATACGCACAGGTGCCTGGCAAGTCGGATGACCTTGGGCACGGGCCGCCGGGCGCGGGCGGCAGTGGGGACTGTGGCGGGGCACACCCCTGGTGGGAAACGCGCGGCGGGTGGGGTGTGCGGGAAGATGAGGGCATGACCGCCACGCTGCGTCTCGCACTCGCCCAGGTGAACCCGACCGTCGGCGATCTCGTCGGCAACGCCGCCATCGTCCGCGAGTGGTCCGCGCGGGCCGCCGAGGCCGGCGCGCACCTGGTCGCCTTCCCCGAGATGATGCTGACCGGATACCCGGTCGAGGACCTGGTGTTCCGGCAGTCCTTCGTCGAGGCGTCCCAGCAGGCGCTGGTGAAGCTGGCCGAGGACCTGGCCGGCGACGGGCTGGGCGAGCTGGCCGTCATCGTGGGCTACCTGGACGCGGACGGCCCGGCGCGGCTCGGCGCGGACTCGACCTCCCCGGTCGGCCCCCGCGACTCGCTGGCGCTGCTGCACCGCGGTGTGGTCGCCGCCCGCTACGACAAGCACCACCTGCCCAACTACGGCGTGTTCGACGAGGACCGCTACTTCGTGCCCGGCGACACGCTGACCGTGGTGCGGGCGCAGTGGGCCGACGGCAGCCAGGCCGACCTGGCGCTGACCATCTGCGAGGACATCTGGCAGGCCGGCGGCCCGTTCGCGGTGGCCGCGTCGGCCCGGGTCGGGCTCGTCATCAACATCAACGGCTCGCCGTACGAGCTGAACAAGGACGACCTGCGGCTGCCGTTGGTGCGGCGGCGGGCCGCCGAGGCCGGGGCGACCGTGGCGTACGTCAACATGATCGGCGGCCAGGACGAGCTGACCTTCGACGGCGACTCGCTGCTCGTGGCCGCCGACGGCACGCTGCTCGCCCGGGGGCCGCAGTTCCACCAGCAGCTGCTCGTGCACGACCTGCACCTGCCCGAGGCCGACCCGGACGCGCCGACCGGACACCTCGGCGCCATGCGTGTCGCCCGGGTCCCGCTGACCACCTCCTGGGCCCAGCCTGCCGGCCCGGCCGCCGACGCCGGGATCGCCGACCGCCTCAGCGACGAGGCCGAGGTGTGGAACGCCCTGGTGCTGGGCCTGCGCGACTACGTACGCAAGAACGGCGCGAAGTCGGTGCTGCTGGGTCTGTCCGGCGGTATCGACTCCTCGGTCGTCGCCGCGATCGCGGTGGACGCGCTCGGAGCCGAGCACGTCGTCGGCGTCTCCATGCCCAGCGGCCACTCGTCGCAGCACTCCCGCGACGACGCCGCCGAGCTGGCCCGGCTGACCGGCCTGGACTACCGCATCGAGCCGATCGAGCACATGGTGGACTCGTTCCTGTCCAACCTGAACCTGTCCGGCCTGGCAGTGGAGAACCTGCAGGCCCGGGTGCGCGCGGTGATCCTGATGGCGCTCTCCAACCAGGAAGGCCACCTGGTGCTCACCACCGGCAACAAGAGCGAACTGGCCGTGGGCTACTCGACCCTGTACGGCGACTCGGTGGGCGCGTTCAACCCGCTCAAGGACGTGCCGAAGACTCTGGTGTGGAAGCTCGCGCACTGGCGCAACACGGTCGGCGAGGTGATCCCGGAGAGCTCCATCACCAAGCCGCCGAGCGCCGAGCTGCGCCCGGGGCAGCTGGACACCGACTCGCTGCCGCCGTACGACCAGCTGGACGCGATCCTGGCCGGTTACGTCGACGGCGACCAGGGCCGCGACGAACTGGTCGCCGACGGCCACGAACCGGCCCTGGTGGACCGCATCCTTCGCCTGGTCGACGGGGCGGAGTACAAGCGCCGCCAGTCCGCGCCCGGCACCAAGATCTCGTTCAAGGCGTTCGGCCGCGACCGCCGCCTGCCCATCACGAACCGGTGGCGAGAGAGCTGAGGTCTCGTCGCCCGCGGTAGCCGGCGAGCATGTCTCAGTGAATTACTGCACTGAACCCTGACATCGGGTGTTCAACAGGTGGAAACATTCTCCTGGAGACCCGGGGACCGTGAACGCGGCCTCGAGGCGAGAGGAGACAGCGATGTCCGACAGTGTGCCCTCCCTCTACGGCGGGCCGGCCGGCTCGCGGGTGCGCACCCGCCACCTGCAGCTGGCCAAGGAGCGCGGCGAGAAATGGGCCATGCTCACCTCGTACGACCAGTACACCGCCCAGATCTTCGACGAGGCGGGCATCGCGGTGCTGCTCGTCGGCGACTCGGCGGCCAACAACGTGTTCGGCTACGAGTCGACCCTGCCGGTGACGGTCGAGGAGATGCTCCCCCTGGTCCGCGCCGTGGTCGGTGCCACCAAGCGGGCGCTGATCGTCGGTGACCTGCCGTTCGGCACATACGAGGAGTCCCCCGAGGTCGCCCTGCGCACCGCCGTGCGCTTCATGAAGGAAGCCCGCTGCCACGCGGTCAAGCTGGAGGGCTTCCGCCCCGCCCAGATCCAGATGATCACCGGTGCGGGCATCCCTGTCATGGCCCACCTGGGCTTCACCCCCCAGTCCGAGCACCAGCTCGGCGGCTACCGGGTCCAGGGCCGCGGTGACGACGCCGCCGCCACGCTGCTGCACCAGGCCCGCGAGGTCGTCGCGGCGGGCGCGTTCGCGGTCGTCCTGGAGATGGTCCCCGGCGACGTCGCCAAGCAGGTCACCGCCGAGATCGGCGTACCCACCGTGGGCATCGGCGCGGGCCCCGACACCGACGCCCAGGTCCTCGTCTGGCAGGACATGGCCGGCCTGCGCCCCGCCTCCGCCGGCCCCACCCCCCGCTTCGTCAAGAAGTACGCCGACCTCCACGCCGTCCTGTCCCGCGCCGCCGCAGAATTCGCCGCCGACGTCCACGACGGCGCCTTCCCCACCGCCGACCACACCTTCTGACCCCGAAAGGAAGGGCACCTTCACATCGCTCCGCGATGTGAAGGTGCCCTTCTTAACGGCCCAGGCTCGTGAGCTGGTCAGACGTCGGTGATGCGGATGCCGGAGTGGGCCTTGTAGCGCTTGTTCATGGCGATCAGGTTCGCGGTGAGGGCTTCGACCTGGGCGGCGTTGCGCAGGCGGCCCGCGTGGATGCCGCGCATGCCGGGGATGCGACCGGCCAGGGCCTGCACCACGGCCACCGCCTCGCGGTCGTCACCGAGCACCAGGATGTCCAGGTCCATCCGGGTCACCGCCGGATCCGCCAGCAGCTCGGCGCTGACGTGGTGGAACGCCGCCGTCACCCGTGCCTCCGGCAGGATCGCCGCCGCCTGCTGCGCGGCGCTGCCCTCGTCGACCTTGAGCGCGTACGGCCCCTGCTTGTCGAAGCCCAGCGGGTTCACACAGTCCACCACGATCTTGCCGACCAGCGCGTCGGCCAGCCCGGCCAGCGTCTCGGCGTGCCCCGCGTACGGCACCGCGACGATCAGCACGTCCGAGCGCCCCGCCACGTCGGCGTTGTCGCCTCCGCTGACGTTCCCGCCGGACAGCTCCGCCAGTTCCGCCGCCGAGGCGGCCGCCCGGTCCGCGCTGCGCGAGCCGATCAGCACGTGCTGGCCCGCCAGGGCCAGCCGGTATGCCAGCCCGCGGCCCTGATCGCCGGTGCCGCCGAGGATGCCGACCGTCAGTGCGCTGACGTCGGGAAGGGAAGCCAGGTCCAATGCCATGCCTGATCCTCGCATTGAACGAGCGTTCACAGCGCTATGACATGGCTCGCACGAACAGCACACCCGCCACGGTCACCCCGAACGCGACGATGACCGCCCGCAGCGTACGCGCCGGCAGCCGCCGACCCGTCCGCGCGCCGACGAATCCGCCCAGCAGCGTCGCCGGCACCAGCACCGCCACCGCGGGCCAGTAGACCGGGCCGAACAGCGAGTACATCGTCGTGGCGACCACGCCCACGACCAGCTGGAGGATGTTCTTGAGTGCCACGATGCGGTTCAGCGACTCGACCACGACCACGCTCAGCACCGCGATCAGGATCACGCCGAGCACCGAGTTGAAGTAACCGCCGTACACCCCGACGAGAAAGAGCAGCACGAACCGCAACCAGACCGGCTGCGCGTGCGGCTCGCCCACCAGACGGCTCACCCGCGTCTGGAACGCCAGCAGCAGCGACGCCGCCAGCACCAGCAGCGGCATCAGCTTGGTGTACACGCCCGGCGGTGTGTGCAGCAGCAGCACGCAACCGGTGACCGCCCCGAGCAGCACGGTGGGTGCGAGCGCCCTCAGCCGTTCCGACTGCCCGCGCAGGTCGGACCAGGTCCCCAGCACGCTGGCGAAGTAACCGCCGGTAACCGAGATCGAGTTGGTGACCGTGGCCTGGATCGGCGGCACCCCCAGCGCGAGCAGCACGGGAAGCATCACCAGCGACCCGCCCCCGGCGACGGCGTTCACACTCCCGGCCGCCACACCGGCGGCACCGAGCACCAGCAACGCCCCGAGATCCATCACCCTCGGAGGCTAACGGCGGCGGCGTACTCCGGGCGGTTCGGCGGCATGATCGTCGTTTCGGGTCGAGAAGTGCGGTCAGACCGCAGATCTCGACCCGAAACAGCGATCATCGGCAGCGGCCAACGATCCCCCGCCTGCCGGGACGTATCATGGTCAACGCGACGGACGAGTCGGCCGGGCGGTCGCGTCACCACGGGCTCCGGCCCGGCGGTGCCGAGGAACGTCCGGACTCCACAGGGCAGGGTGGTTGTTAACGGCAACCCGGGGCGACCCGCGGGACAGTGCCACAGAGAACAGACCGCCCGCTCCCCTCGGGGCAGCGGGTAAGGGTGAAACGGTGAGGTAAGAGCTCACCAGCACCCCGGGTGACCGGGGTGGCTAGGTAAACCCCACCCGGAGCAAGACCAAGAGAGGCCGCTCGATCCGCTTCGGCGGGCGGGTGGCCGCGCGGACGTTCGAGGGTGGCCCGCCCGATGTCCGCGGGTAGGTTGCTCGAGCCTGCCGGCGACGGCAGGCCTAGATGGATGGCCGCCGCCGCGCGCGAGCGCGGCACAGAATCCGGCGTACAGGCCGACTCGTCCGTCCCTGTACGCCCTCAGAAGCCGGGCAGGCGGCCGCTCGTGATCTCCGCCCACACGTCGCCGAAGCGCTCCGGATGCGCCGCGTAGGCAAGCCCGACCGCGACCAGCGACACCGCCAGCACCGGCCCGAACGTGCCGACCCCGACCCACCGCCGGTGAGCGGCCGAAACCGCGAGTCCGACCGCCGTCGCACCGAGGAACACGGCCAGCCCGACGCCGATGGCCCACATGTCGCGCGCCCACAGTTCCGGCCAGTCCCACCAGTTTCCGAAGACGGCCCCGCTGCGTTCCAGGCCGAGGGCCAGCACCGGCGCGCCGACACCCAGTGCCAGAAGCCACATCGCCCCCTGCACCAGACGCACCTTGGCACGCACGGGGGGCTGCGGTCGATCTTCCTGCGTCATGGGCCGCAACCTTAGGCCGCACGTTGTTAACACCGCATGAGCAGCCCTGACCTGCCCCGCAGCGCGCGACGAGTTAGGAAGGTGCCCTTCCACCACCTATGGCGATGTGAAGGTGCCCTTCCTTTCCTGCGGGGTGGCGGGGGGAGGGGCGGGTGGGGGTCGGGGTGATGGGGAGGAGGTTCTGGAGGTGCAGGGCGGTGGCGTACAGGAAGAGGACCACGCCGAGCATTTCGCACAGTTCCTCGGCTGAGGCGGCCAGCACGTAGCGCATGGAGGCCCAGCCGGGGGTGAAGCCGATGTTCTCCCGGCCGGTGTAGGCGCCCAGCACCTCGATTCCGGCCGCCCCGCCGAGGAACAGCGCGGCCGCGCCGAGCATGAGCCAGCGGACGCGGGGCGGCAGGGCGAGCAGGAAGCGCAGGTACGCCAGGGCGAGCACGAGCACCAGGGGCGCGGCGAGCACCAGCCAGGACAGGTACGACGCCTCGCCCGCGTCGAGCACGTCGGCCTGGGCCCCCAGCTCGTGGAACTGCGAGAACTCGTCCAGCGACAGCCCGGTGAAGACGACCGCCAGCACCCGCCAGTGGCGGCGGAAGCGCGCGTGCGCACCGCCCAGTTGCCACAGCAGCAGCGCGGCGAGGAACAGCAGCCCGCTGGAGAACCAGGTGGGCAGGTTCTGCTCCTTGTCGACGTAGAAGAACTTGACGATCCGGCCCCAGTACGGGATGAGGTCGTACACCCCGAAGCCGTGGTAGACGATCGTGAACCCGAGGCTGAGCAGGTGGATCGCGGCCACGCTCCACAGCAGCACGCGGAGCAGCTTCGATGCCGGCACGTCGAGTCTCATGCCTGACCAACGAACCGGCGACGGTCCGCAGCACGGTGTACTCGGCTTCCTCCCCCGGGGAGTTTCGTGCCATAGTCACCCGGTGTCCGATACCCCCGCACGGATGCTCGCGCTCGCCGGTGTCCTGATCGCCCTACTGAGCCTGGCCGTGGCGCTGGCCGGTTACCGGCGCACCCGGCTGGCCCCGAGCGCGCGGCTGTACCACATCAACAACTTCGGCCCGGGTGATGCCAAAGAGTTCCTGATCGCCACAACAGTGACGAACGGGACACTCGGCGCGGTGCAGGTGGTGACCTGCGAGTTCGAGGTCAAGGGCCTGCGCGGGCGGCACATGGTGGGTGGGCAGAGCCGCAAGGGGCCGGAGCTGCCGTACAAGGTGGAGGGTCACCACTCGGCCACCTGGACGGTCCCGGTGACCGACGTGGCCGAACTGCTCAAGGTGTACGGCAAGCAGACCGCGAAGATCCGTGCGGTGCTGGCGCTGGGCAGCGGGCGTGACGTCAAGGGCGGCTGGTTCCGCTTCGACCTGGACAAGTGGGCGGCCGGCGGCGAGAAGGCCAAGCCCGCCGGGGCCCGGCCGCAGAGCCCGGCGAAGTCGAAGGCCTGAAACCGTGACCGGCGTCGACATGTACTGGCAGCGGGTGCCGGAGGAGGCGCTGGCGGGTTCGCCGCGCCGGTTGTGGGACCGCTCGCCGGTGTTCGACGACACGGCGTACGAGCAGGCCGTGGCCGACGGCACGCTGCGCGCTGTCCCCGAGCACTACCTGCTGCTGGAGGTGCTCTTCGCGGGCAGCCAGGGCCCCGGTCACCCGGTGGCCGGGCTGGTCGTCTCGGGCGGGGCCTGGCATCCGGTCGACCTGTCCGGGGCGTCCGACGACGAGGTCGGCGTGCTCACCGTCGGCGAGGTCCGCGCGGTCTCGGAGTTCCTGCACGGGGCCGAGCCCGGCTCGTGGATCGCGCGGCGCGAAGTCGAACTGGCCGCGGTGCTGCGCGGTTACTCCACCCGACCCTGGGACGACCTGCTCGCGCGGCGTCTGGCCCGGCACGCCGAGGGCCTCGCCGCGTTCTACCACCGCGCGGCCGCCGACGGCGAGGCCGTGGTGAAGGTCCTGGTCGGCTGAGGCGGCCCTATGCCCACCAATCCCCACGTCGTCGACTGGCCCGCTGCGGGCAAGCTTGCGGTGATGCCGCGTCCGGCGGGCGGCGACCGGCTGGACGACGAGGTAGCCCGCCTGCGCCGGCACGGGGTCGACATCGTGGTCTCTGCGTTGACCGGCCCCGAATACGACCGGCTCGACCTGCGCGGCGAGGCGGCGGCGGTGCGTGCGGCCGGGATGCGGTTCGTCTCCTTCCCCATCGCCGATCTGGGCGTGCCGGACTTCGCCGCGTACCAGGCGCTGACGGAGCAGCTCGCCGACGAGGTGGCGGCCGGACGGTTCGTGCTGGCGCACTGTTTCGGCGGGATCGGCCGGGCCACCGTCATCGCGGGCGGGGTGCTGATCCGGCTCGGGGCGAGCGCCGCGGACGCGATGGCCGCGATCGGTGCCGCGCGTGGGCTTCCGGTGCCGGAGACCGAGCCGCAACGGGCGATCCTGGCGCGGTTGGCCGGGTTGGCGGGTCCTCGCCAGACCTGAGCCCCGCGTGCCGCAAAGCGCGGCGGGGCAACCGATGCCGCGATACGTGCACTGTGGAGCGGTGACATCGGCACTCATAGCAATTTGACTTTTTTACGGATTTCGCCAGCACATGGGCCTTTTGCGGCGCACAGTGATGTCTGGAGCAGCAGTGCGCGGGAGGAAGCGCCGTGGCCACCGCTGTTTCGCGGTTCCGCCGGAGACATTCCGGCAGGACGTTCCCGTGAGGAGGACAAGCGATGGCCGTAGCCAAGGCCGCAGCGAAGAAGGCCCCAGCGAAGAAGGCCGCTGCCAAGAAGGCGGTAGCCAAGAAGGCGCCGAGCCGGCCGGCCGCGGCGAAGAAGGCCGCGCCTGCCAGGAAGACCTCGCCCGCCAAGAAGACCGTCACCGCGCGCAAGACGACCACGGCGAAGAAGACCACCGCCAAGAAGACGTCCCCGGCCAAGAAGGCCACCACCAAGAAGACCACCGCGGCGGCGAAGAAGACCACCGCCGCCAAGAAGACCACCGCCGCGCGCAAGACCACGGCGGCCGCCCGCACCACCGGCGTCAAGAAGGTCACTGCCGCCGTCAAGAAGACGGCCGCGAAGAAGACCACGACGGCGAAGAAGACGACCGCCGCCAAGAGGACGACGCCGATGAAGAAGGCCGCGCCGGCTCGGAAGACGACCACCGCGAAGAAGACCACCGCGGCGAAGAAGACGTCCCCGGCCAAGAAGGCCGCCGTCAAGAAGACCACGGCGGTCAAGAAGACCACCGCCGCCAAGAAGACGACGGCCGCGAAGAAGACCACTGCGAAGAAGGCGACCGCCAAGAAGACCACGGCGGCGGCGCGCAGCACCGGCGTCCGCAGGATCACCGCCACGGTGAAGAAGACGGCCGCCGCGAAGAAGACCACCGCGGCCCGCAAGACGGCGGCCAAGAAGGCGTCGCCTGCCAGAAAGACCACCGCGGCGAAGAAGACCGCGGTCGCGAAGAAGACCTCGCCCGCCCGCAAGGCGACGGCCCGCAAGTCGACCACGGTCCGCAAGACCACGACCGCGAAGAAGACTTCGCCGGCGCGCAAGAGCACCACTGCGGTCCGGAAGACGACCACGGCCCGGAAGACCACCGCGGCGGCGAAGAAGACGACGGCAGCCCGCAAGGCTACCGGGGCGAAGAAGATCACCGCAGGGGTGCGCCGGACCGCCACCGGCCGCGCCACGGCGAAGAAGACCATGGCGGCCAAGAAGGTGACGCCGATGAAGAAGGCGACCACCGCCCGCAAGAGCGCGCCCGCCCGAAAGGCGATGGCGAAGACCGCCCCGGCCCGCAAGGCCACCATGCGCAAGACGGCGATGAAGAAGATGGCCCGCACGGCCATGCGTTAGCGGGGCAACGTCGCCCTGATCGGTGTCATCCACAGCGTGACCTGCGGATGGCACCGAGTCGCCGTTACCGCCCGTACGGGCGGGGCCGTGGCGCGCGCACACCTGGTAAGAATGACCAATGGCATACCGCCGACTGCACGCCGAGGCCATCGACTTCACCGGACTGCGTCGCGAGCTGGAACTGCCCGACGGCTTCCCGCCCGCCGCCCAGGCGCAGGCCGTGGCGGCGGCCGCCGAGGTGAAGCTGCCCGACACGGACCGCACCGAGCTGCCCTTCGTCACCATCGACCCGCCCGGCTCCCGCGACCTCGACCAGGCGGTATGCCTGTTCCGCCGCGACGGCGGCTACCGGGTGCACTACGCCATCGCCGACGTCGCGTCGTACGTCGTGCCGGACAGCCCGCTGGAGGCCGAGACCTGGCGGCGCGGGCAGACGGTGTACCTGCCCGACGGCAAGGTTCCCCTGCACCCGCAGGTGCTCAGCGAGGGCGCGGTCAGCCTGCTGCCCGGCGTGGACCGGGCCGCGGTGGTGTGGACGATCGACGTCTCCGCCGACGGCGACACGGTCGGCGTACGCATGGAGCGGGCGCGGGTGCGCAGCCGGGCCAAGCTCGCCTACGAGGGTGTGCAGGCCGATGTGGACAAAGGCGTGCTCGCCGAGCCGATCGCGCTGCTGCCGGAACTGGGCCGCCTGCTGACCGCGCGGGGCCTGGAGCGGGGTGCGATCAACCTGCCCATGCCCGAGCAGGAGATCGAGCCGGACGGCACGGGCTGGCAGCTGCGCCTGCGCGCCCCGCTGCCCGCCGAGGAGTGGAACGCCCAGATCTCGCTGCTGACCGGCCGCGCGGCCGCGGACATCATGCTGGCGGGGCGGATCGGCCTGCTGCGGACCATGCCCGCCCCGGATCCGGAGGCGGTGGCCCGGCTGCGGATCGCGGCGAAAGGCCTGGGCGTGGACTGGCCCGTGGACATGACCGTGGGCCAGGTGCTCGCGGGGCTGGACCCGGCCCGGCCCAAGGACGCCGCGTTCGTCGACGAGGCCGCGGAGCTGCTGCGCGGAGCCGGGTACACGCCGTTCGCCGGGCAGGTGCCGGAGCAGCCGGAGCACAGCGCCGTCGCGGCGGCGTACGCCCACGTCACGGCTCCGCTGCGGCGCCTGGCCGACCGGTACGTCACCGAGGTGTGCCTGGCCCTGCACGATGGCCGTGAGGTGCCCGCCTGGGCCGCCGCGGCCCTGCCCGAGCTGCCCGCCGTCATGTCCGGCACCGACCGCGTCTCCTCCGCGGCCGAACGCGGCGCGATCGACCTGGTCGAGGCGACCATCCTGGCCAACCGCATCGGCGAGACCTTCCCCGCGACCGTGCTCGACACCAACCACGGCAAGCCCGGCGGCACGGTGGCCCTCACCGAGCCCGCGGTCCGCGCCCGCTGCGACGGCCAGCTCACCGCCGGCGACCAGATCACCGTCCGCCTCACCCAAGCCGACCCCGCCAAGCGCCTGGTCCGCTTCACCCTCGCCTAGACCAAAGGAAGGGCACCTGCACAACGCTCCGCGTTGTAGCAGGTGCCCTTCTTAACGCTTGTCAGGCGCTGGGCAGCAGATGTGCGGTGTCGTTCACCGAGCGCACCGAGACGCCCCCGTCGGGCCACACGTCGACGATCGAGACGCCGGCCGGGTCCAGCAGCAGCCGGTACAGGAACGCGTCGCCCGCCGCGAGCGCGTCGCGCAGGATCAGCTTGATCGGCGACACGTGCGACACGATGACCACCGTCTGGCCCTCGTACGCCTTCTGCAGCTTGCCCATCACCCCGCGCACCCGCTTGGCGACCTGCTGGAACGACTCGCCCTTCGGTGGCGCGACCGAGGTCGAGGCCAGCCAGGCGTCCAGCTCGGCCGGGTACTGCTCGCGCACGTCGCCGAAGGTCAGCCCCTCCCACACGCCGAAGTCGCACTCGATGAGGTCGTTCTCCACACTCACCGGGACGCCGCCCGCCGCGGACGCGATCGCGGCCGCGGTGGCCTTGCACCGGCTCAGCGGCGAGCTGACCACCCGGTCGGGGCGCATTCCCGCGACCCGCCGTCCGGCGGCCGCGGCCTGCTCCTCCCCCACCGCCGACAGCGGCACGTCACCGCGCCCGGAGTAGCGCTTCTGCGCGGTCAGCTCGGTCTCCCCGTGCCTGACCAGCACCAGCCGGGTGGCCGGGGCGGTTCGCGGGGCCCAGTCCTCGCGCGGCCGCCCCGCCGCGGCGGCGGAGCCCGCGGCAGAACCGGAGCCGGCGGTCCGGTTGGTTGCCGCGGTGCCCTGAGCTGCCGCCCGGCCCGACCCGGCGCCCGCTGCCGCGCCGGAAGCCGGTTCGCCGGATTCGGGGACCGCCGGGAAGGCGTCCGCATCCCACGCGGTGACGATCCCGAAGGCGGTCTCACCGTCGAGAGTCCCCGTGGCGGCCCCGCCCTTGGCGGCGTCCATGGCCGCGTTGGCCAGGGCGTCGGCGGCCCGGTTGCGCTCGCGCGGAATCCACGTGTACGTGACCTGGTCGAACTTGCGCACCAGCGTGGCCACCTCGGCGGCCAGCGGGCGCAGCCCCGGGTGCTTGATCTGCCAGCGGCCGGACATCTGCTCGACCACCAACTTGGAGTCCATGCGCGCCTCGACCTGCGACGCGCCCAGCTCGGCGGCGGCCTGCAGCCCGGCGATGAGGCCCCGGTACTCGGCGACGTTGTTGGTGGTCACGCCGAGCGCGGCGGCCCGTTCGGCGAGGACCTCGCCGCTGGCCGGGTCGCGCACGACCGCGCCGTATCCGGCCGGGCCGGGGTTGCCGCGCGCGCCGCCGTCGGCCTCGACGATGACCTTCCCGATGCTCACAGCCCGGACTCCGCGGTGCGGACCATGATGCGGCGGCACTCCTCGCAGCGCACGACCTCGTCCGGGGCGGCGGTCTTGACCCGGTTGCGGTCCGCGCCGAACAGCTCCAGCCGGCACCCGCCGCAGCGGCCGTGCTGCACCAGGGCCGCGCCGAGCCCGCCGGACGACTCACGGATCTTGTCGTACAGCTGCACCAGCTCGGCGGGCAGGTCGGCGGCCAGCGGACGGCGGGCCGTCTGCTTCCACTCCGCTTCCTTGGTGATCTCCGCGATCGACTCGTCCCGGCGGGCCTCCGCGGCGATGCGCTTCTCCCGGGCGACGGAGATCTTCTCGTCGACGGCGTCGAGGGCGGCCTGCGCCGTCTCGCGCTTCTCCATCAGCTCCAGCTCGGCGTCCTCCAGCTCCGACTGCCGCCGCTTGAGCGAGCCGATCTCGTGCTCCAGCGCGGTCAGCTCCCGCGCGGGCAGCCGGCCGTCGTCCATCCGCTGCTGGTCCTTGGCACTGCGCTGGCGCACGGTGTCGACCTCGCGCTCCAGGCGGGCGATGTCGCGGTCCAGGTCGTCGACGTCGACCTCGGCGCGGGCCCGTTCGTCCTCCAGCCGGCCGATCGCCTTGCCGAGCACGTCCAGCTCGGCGAACTCCGGCAGGTTCTTGCGCCGGTGCGCCAGCTGCTGCAGCGTGGTGTCGATCGCCTGCAGGTCGAGCAACCGCTGCTGGTCCTTCGGGTCGGCCTTCACGTCGGCACTCCTTCTCTCGCGGTTGTCCAGTTGTCAAAGGCCACGTTCAGGCGACCGGGTCAAGTGTCGCGCAGGCGTGGAACCCGAACGGGTCGGTGGTCGTGTCGGAGACGATGGTCTCAAGTCCGGTCGCCGTACGCAGCCAAGCGGCCAGGGGTGTCAGCCAGGGCCGCTCGGTGGCGTAGTGCCCCGCGTCGACCAGCGCCGGGCCGCCCGAGGCCCGCAGGTCCGCGACCCGGTGGTGTTTGAGGTCCCCCGTCAGGTAGACGTCCACGCCGGCGGCGACGGCGTCGGGGATGAACTCGTCGCCGGACCCGCCGCACACCGCGACGGTGGACACCGGCCGGGCCGGGTCGCCGGAGACGCGTACGCCCCAGTTGGCGACCGGCAGCGCGGCGGCCGCGAGGTGCGCGAACTCGCCCAGGGTCAGTGGCGCGGGCAGGCGGCCGATCCGGCCGAAGCCGCGGCCTTCCTCGGTGGGCCGCAGCGGGCGGGTGTCGAGCAGGCCGATCGCGTCGGCGAGCGCGTCGCTGACACCGGGCTCGGCGACGTCGGCGTTGGTGTGCGCGACGTACAGCGCCACCCCGTTGCCGATCAGGTCGTGGATGATCCGGCCCTGGTAGGTCGTCGCGGCCACCGACGACACGCCGCTGAGCAGCAGCGGATGGTGCGCGATGATCATGTCGGCGCCGGTGTCGAGCGCCTCGGCGACCGTGCTCGGCAGCACGTCGACCACCGCCAGCACGCGCGTCACCGGCTGCTCGGGACGCCCGGCGACCAGCCCGACGCGGTCCCACGGTTCGGCCCACCGCGGCGGGAACTCGGTCTCCAGCAGTGCGGTGAAAGACGCGACAGTCCAGGTCACCCGGACAGACTACTGCGCAACGGGCGCGGTCCCGCGTGGCGCGGGCGGCGTCAGGCCCCCGGCGGGCAGAGCTTCTCCACCGCGTCCAGGGCCAGCGCCCACGGGAACTCGTGGCGGTACGCGTCGCCCTCGCCGGGGGCGGGCAGTTTCAGCACGTCGTCGCCGTACAGCACGGTGATGCCCCAGCCGCGCAGCCGCACGATGTTCTCCTGGAACGCCGGGTGCCGGGCCATCGCCGCGTTGGTGAACGGCATCGCCACGATCGGCAGCCCCTTGCCCTGGCTCTCCACGATCAGCCCCAGGGCCAGCGTGTCCGCGATGCCCGCGCCCCACTTGTTCACGGTGTTCACCGTCGTCGGGGCCACGAGCAGCGCGTCCGGCGACGGGAGCACGTCGGGATCACCGGGGTTCTTGTAGGTGCTGCGCACGGGATGCCCGGTCTGCGTCGCGAGCGCGGGCACGTCGACGAACTTGCGCCCGTCGGGCGTCACCACCACACACACGTTGTAGCCGCGTTCCTGGGCCGCCCCGACGAGCCGACCGACGTCGCGGGTCACCGGCGACCCGCAGGCGATGACGTAGAGGACCGGGCGGCCGCCCGGCTGCGACTGGTCGCTCATGCGGCCACCCTGCCATGCCCGGCACGAGCGGGTCGGACCCGGCCGCTCACACGCCCACCCCCATCTGTTCGGCCAGCTCGGCCAGCGCGGCGGTGGGCGTGCCGCGGGTGCGCCGCAGCACGTCGCTGAGCACCTCGTGGGCGATCGGCCGGCAGCGGATCTCGGCGGGCGCCAGCAGGTCGCCCTCCAGCAGCATCTCGCCCGCCCGCTCGACGTCGCCGACCTGGGCGAAGCCGCGCGCCATGTCGAGGTAGTGGTGGGCCCGGCGCTCGGGCAGCATCGCGTTGAACGCCGCCGGGTCGAGCCCGTCGTGGATGGCGATGGCGAGGCCCCCCTCGCCCAGCTCGACCGCGGCCGCGGCTCGGTGCACCAGCACGTTGGTCGGGCCGAAGCTGGTCCAGTAGTGGTTCTTGTCGCCGCCGAGCCCGGCCGCCGCGTCCTGGGCCGCGGTCAGCAGGTCGCGCATGGTCGCGCTGTCACCGATGCAGGAAGCGGCCATCGCGCCCTGCAGCAGCAGGAAGCCGTACACCGAGAGCTGGTCGTCGGCGGTCTCGCCCGGGGTCGGGCAGAGCCGGTTGGCGATGTTGACGTTGACTTCGAGAGCCGCCCGGTGCCGGCCCAGCGCCCGCAGCGCGTTCGCGACCCGGGTGGTGGCCACCCCGGCGAGCAGCTGGTCGCCGGCCCGCTGCGACACCGCGATGGAGCGGTCCGCGGCCAGCCAGCTCAGGTCCAGTTCGCCGAGCTTGCGCAGCACCGAGGACGCCAACTGGTACACCTGGCCGAGCAGGTGCGCGGCCTCGCGGGAGTCGTCGGAGTGGGCGTACGCCGTGTCGGCGGCCTGGGCGTCGCGCAGCAGCTTGGGCAGCGCGCGGGCCAGCACGCCGTAGCGGCCGTGCTCCCAGGTCTGCCACGCGTGCAGGGCGGCCTTGCGCATCTCCGCGATCGGCGGCGGCTCGGGGGCCGCGTAGAAGAACGCGCTGATCTGGTCGTAGCGCTCCAGCGCGGAGCGGATCTCGGCGACCTCGATCTGGTCGATGCAGTTCATGCTGTCGGGCCGGCGCTCCGGGTCCTTGCCCAGCAGCAGCTGGACGTCGAGCTGGAGCACGTCGGCGATCTCGTACACGACCGAGAACTTGTCGAGCCGGCGCACGCCGCGCTCCACCTTGTCCACCCAGCTCTTCGACTTGCCCAGGCGGTCGGCGAAGACCTGCTGCGACATCTTCCGGCGGTTGCGCCAGTACGACACCCGGCGCCCTATCGGCAGCTCGTCCATCCTCCAGCCCTCCCCTCATCGGGTCGGTCTGACCGAGTCGCACAGTCTGTGCGCCCACATCCGGTCCGACACTCGTATCTTCAGATGCAAGTTGCAGTTGGACAATGCATTCAGACGGTTGCTCTGGACTGTTGTCGATGTAACGACGACTCGACGCGTCGGTGACGGCTTTCGTGGATGTCGATCTCCGGGATCGGCTCACTTAACCCGGAAGAGGGGGTCGGACTCATGCGGTGGCCACAGGCGCCGTTCGGCAAAGGCCTGTTACGGCGGCGGTTGCGCCTGGCAGCGCAGCGTTTCGCCGAGCACGGCTGGGCGGTGATGCCAGGCGGATACTTCAACGGCCGGCGCATGGCCTGCGACCGCACGAACTGCTTCGCCACCAGCAGCCACCCGCTGTACGACGACTGGGAGACCCGGGCGAGCGTCAGGTCCGAGCAGTTCGACCAGTGGTGGAGCGAGCGCCCGCACGCGCTGCTGCTGCCCACCGGATACGCCTTCGACGTGCTGGAGGTGCCCGCCCTGCTCGGCTCACGGGCCGTGTGCGGGCCGCCGACCGGCCCCGGCCGCGCGACGTCCGCGGGCCGCGTACGCGGACCCGTCGCGGTCACCGCCGCGGGCAGCTGGATGTTCCTGATGCGCTCGGGCGGCACATTAGCCCCCGAACTGGACCACCGGGTCGACGTGGTGCGCCACTCCATCGGCTCGTGGATCCCCGCCCCGCCCACGGTCCTGCCCGACGGGCCGATCCGCTGGAAGGTGTCGCCGCAGAGCATCGGCTGGCAACTGCCCGACCCGGACGAGTTCCAGTCCGCCCTGGTGCAGGCGCTGGTGGCGCTCGACGCCTCGTTCCTGGACCTGCCTGTCAGCGCACGCCGCCGGCTCGCCCCGAAAGCCCTGCCCCGGCCCGCCGCCCTCAAACCCACCCCGACCCTGCGCCGAGCAGTCTGAGCAGCAGTCCTGCCACCCCTCGAACCCGCCCGGTGACGCGCACCGGGCAGCGACCGCCCGTCAGCGCGGTCGTTAGGTGAGGTATCGAGGAGGTCCGACATGGCACCTGACAACGTAGAACGGCACCTGGCGCACGTCGAGTCCCAATTTGGGGTCATACGATCGTCCGCAGCGCGCTGGGCAGGCACCCGACCCGCCGGCACCCGACCGCACGGCTCCCGCCCCTCGGGCTCCCGCCCCACCAGCACCCACCGCCCACCCCGCTGAAGGAAGGGCACCTTCCCATCGGTATCCGTAGAGGAAGGGCACCTTCTTAACTCCGCACCACGCGCACGCTGGTGCGGAACCCCCTTCTCAGGGTCGCGGCCTCGGCGACGATCCGGCGTACCTCTTCCGGGCGACCCGCCACGAACGAGGGCGTGAAGTGCAGCACCTGTACGCCGTGCCGGCCGAGCAGGTTGTGCCGCTCCAGCGAACGGGCCCAGTCCTCGGGGCTCAGATGGAACTCCCGGGAGTCCACCTCGATCGCCAGCGCCGCGCCCGGCACGTAGCCGTCGGGCGTGGGCAGCGGCGTGCCGTCCGTCAGCACCAGCCGCGGATTCCACAGCACCGTGCCCAGTTCCGGCAGGTTGGCGAGCAGGGCACGGGCCTGCGCCTCGGGTGCTGAACGCGCGCCGCCGGCGATCTCGGCCAGCACCTTGCGCACCACCGCGGTGCGGCTGCGGCCCGCTCGCCGGATCTCCAGGTCGAGCCCCTTCAACGGCACCCGGAACCGCTGCACGGCCTCCGCCATGACCGCCCGCACGATCCGCAGCTCGCGCAGCTCACGACAGGTGTCGACGACCGCGCGGGCCGGGCTGGCCACCCGGTAGTGCTCGGTGTGCCGGGCACGGCTGTCCAGGGACAGTGCCCGCTTCACCACGGCGAAGCCGTTGGAGCGGCAACGGGTCGCGTGCGGGACGAGGAGGTTCACCTCGGGCGCGGGCGGCAGGGCGCGGAAGCCGTACCAGGCCAGTGCGCTGGGGCCGGTGATCTGCGCGTCGGGACCCGCGTACAGGGTTGCTGCGACGCGACGCTGCTCGTCGGTGAGGGTGCCGCCGTGCACGCAGTAGACGCCGGCGAGCACCCGCTGCCAGCGGCCGGTCTGGATCCGACGGTAGATCATCATGTCGGTATGCCCGGTGGCCAGCACCTGCGCGCGGGTAAGCAGTTGCTGCTGGCGGTGCGCCAGCTCGTCCAGCACGGCGGTGGAGTCGGAAGTCATGCACGGCAGAGTCGCGGTCGCCCCCGCGCCGGACAACCACGCGACCTGGCCCGCCTGTGGACGAACCGCCGCTTGTGGAAAACCACTGCGGCCGGTGTGGATCTGCTATGCGCGACCCACCGGAGCACAACCCTGAGCGGCACTACGGCCCAGGTCAAGCCATCGTGGCGTTAAGAAGGGCACCTTCTGCAACGCGGAGCGTTAAGAAGGTGCCCTTCCTTTGTCCGAGACCTGGCTAGAGGGTGGTGGTCCAGCCGTGGGGGTCGGTGGCGCGGCCGTACTGGATGTCGACCAGGGTCTGGCGCAGGGCGGCGGTGACCGGGCCGGTGCCGCCGTCGCCGAGCTTGAACTCGCCGTCGACGCCGCGCACGGTGCCGATCGGGGTGAGCACGGCGGCGGTGCCGCAGGCGAAGGTCTCCACGATCTCGCCGCTGCGCGCGCCGTCACGCCACTCGTCGATGGTGACCGGGCGCTCCTCGACCTGCCGGCCCTGCTCGCGGGCGAGCGTGATGACCGAGTCGCGGGTGATGCCCGGCAGGATCGAGCCGTTCAGCTCCGGCGTGAACATCGAGCCGTCCTTGCGGACGAAGAAGACGTTCATGCCGCCCAGCTCGTCGACGTACCTGCGCTCCACGGCGTCGAGGTAGACGACCTGGTCGCAGCCGTTCTCGGCGGCCTGGGCCTGGGCGAGCAGCGAGGCGGCGTAGTTGCCGCCGCACTTGGCCGCGCCGGTGCCGCCGGGGGCCGCCCGGGTGTAGTCGTCGGACACCCAGATGGTGACCGGCTTGAGCCCGCCGGAGAAGTACGGCCCGACCGGCGACGCGATCAGGCAGTACAGGTACTCGCGCGCGGGCCGCACGCCGAGGAAGACCTCGCTGGCGTACTGGAACGGGCGCAGGTACAGGCTGCCCTCGGCGCTGGTCGGGATCCACTCCTGGTCGATGCCGACGAGCTGCCGGATCGAGTTCAGGAACAGGTCCTCCGGCAGCGGGGCCATCGCCATGCGGTGCGCCGACTCGGCGAACCGGCGGGCGTTGGCGTCGGGGCGGAAGAAGCCCACTTGGCCGTCGGCCCGGCGGTACGCCTTCATGCCCTCGAAGATCTCCTGGGCGTAGTGCAGTACGGCCGTGGCCGGGTCCATCGGGATCGGCGCCCGCGCCTCGACGCGCGCGTCGTACCAGCCCTTGCCCTCGGCGTACCGGATGGTCACCATGTGATCGGTGAAGACCCGCCCGAAACCGGGGTTGGCCAGCAGCGCCTCGCGCTCCGTGGCCGATACCGGCTGCGAACTCGGACGGATCTCGAAGTCGATCGTGCCACCGCCACTCATGCGCGCTGCCCTCCATCGTTCGGGGATCTGGGGGAAAACTTACCTCTAACGGTCGTTCAACCCCAGCCCGGCCGATGACCTGGGCAGTTTGTACGCATCCACCCCGGTCACCGCACGGACCGGAGCCCTGCGGTCATGCTACGAGTACGGATACCCGGTCGCCGACCTCGGCGGTGCGGATCGGCTCGCCGGTGCGCCCGGAGAGCTCCGTCGCCACGGCCTCCTCGATCTTGCGAGCCTCGTCGGGGTAGCCCAGGTGCTCCAGGCACAGCGCCACCGACAGGATCGCCGCCACGGGGTCGGCCTTGCCCTGGCCCGCGATGTCCGGAGCGGAGCCGTGCACCGGCTCGAACATCGACGGGAACGCCCGGGTCGGGTTGATGCAGCCGCTCGCGGCCAGGCCGATGCCACCGGTGACGGCGGCCGCGATGTCGGTGAGGATGTCGCCGAACAGGTTGTCGGTGACGATCACGTCGTAGCGCTGCGGGTTGGTCACCATGAACATGGCCGCCGCGTCGACGTGCTGGTATTCCGTCGCGATGTCCGGGAACTCCTTGGCCACCTCGGCGAAGGTGCGCGCCCACAGGCCGCCCGCGTGGGTCAGCACGTTGGTCTTGTGCACCATGGTGACCTTGCGGCGGGTGCGGCCGGCCGCCCGCGCGAAGGCGTCGCGGATGACCCGCTCCACGCCGTGGCGGGTGTTCAGGCTCTCCTCGGTGGCGATCTCCGCCGGGGTGCCCCGGTGCAGGCCGCCGCCGGCGCCCGCGTAGAGGCCCTCGGTGCCCTCGCGCACCACCACGAAGTCGATCTCGCCCGGCTTGACGTTCGCCAGCGGACCGGCGGTCCCGGGCCACAGGCGCGAGGGGCGCAGGTTGACGTACTGGTCGAAGTCGAAGCGCAGCTTGAGCAGCAGGCCCCGCTCCAGCACACCCGGCGGCACGCTGGGGTCGCCGACCGCGCCGAGCAGGATCGCGTCGTGCTGGGCCAGCTCGTCGCGCACCGAGTCCGGGAACACCTCACCGGTCCGGTGGTAACGCGCCGCGCCCAGGTCGTACGGAGTGGTCTCCACGCCCGGCAGCACCGCGTCGAGGACCTTGAGCCCCTCCGCCACCACCTCGGCGCCGATACCGTCCCCTGCCACGACCGCGATCCGCATGCCAGCCCGCTCCCTACCGCTCATGCCACATGTCTACCGAACGTTAAGCCCCGCTCCCACCCAACGGTACATCCGTTCCACCATGTGGACTTCGCGGTCAGGGATTGCGGTGGTCGCCGAGCAGTCGGCCGCTGCGGATCAGGGGGCGCTTGGAGACGCCGCGTACGGCCCGGCCGGGTTCCTCGTCGGGCTGGCTGCTGCGCACGAACAGGGTCACCGTCACGGCGGGCGCGAAGCCGTTGCGCGACATGAGCGTCGCCGACGCGCTGTTGGACGACTCGACGTCGGTCACCACGCGGCTCGCCCCGCCCGCGAACAGCGCCTCGCAGCAGGCGTTCACCAGCCGCCCCGCGATGCCCCTGCCCTGGTACGCCGGGTCCACCGCGATCCACTCCAGGTAGCCCCAGTCGTCGCGCAGTTCGAACGTCTGCGAGCCCAGCACGAAGCCGACCACCTTGGCGCCGTCCAGCGCCACCCAGCACGCGCTGTCGCCGCTGTCCAGGTGCTCGGCGACGGCGGTCAGCGACCACGAGGTGTACGGCTTCACCGTCGTGTCGAAGACCCGGTAACCGAGGTCCAGGACCTGGCGCAGGTGCTCGAAGCCGACCGGCGCGATGACGATCTCCGTCGGGGACGACTCACTCATGCCGGAATGCTGCCATGAACCCGCCTCGATCGGCCGGATTACCGCCGTGACCAGGAGCAGCGCGCGGGCACCGCAAACATGTGAGATAACTAACCGACCGATCGTTCTTATTGATTGCTAACCTGCCGCCATGAAGGCAGCGATCCTGATGACCGGTCGGCTCCTCAACGCCACCGCCGTGCTCGCCCCGCCCCTCGCCCGGCGTGTGGCGTACAAACTCTTCTTCCGCCCGGCCGGCCGCGCCGCGGTCCACCCTCGCGAGCAGGACGTGCACGCGGCGGCCACGGTCGCAGAGGTCGATCTCGACGGTGTCCCGGTCGCCACCTACAGCTGGGGGGACGGCAGCCGGCCGGTGCTGCTCGTGCACGGCTGGAGCTCGCGCGGCTCCCGCTTCGCCGGGATGATCGCCGAGCTGCTCGACCGGGGCTACAGCCCGGTCACCTTCGACGCGCCCGGCCACGGCGACTCCGGCGGCACCACGACCAACCTGCTCCAGTACGAACGCATCATGCGCGCGCTGCAAGAACGGCACGGCGACTTCGCGGCGGTCGTCGCCCACTCCTTCGGCGTCCCCTGCGCCTTCCACGCGCTGCGCACCGGACTGCGCGCGGAATGCCTGGTCGTGGTCGCCGGTCCCGCCGAGTTCGACCACCTGGTCACCGAGTTCGCCCGGCAGTTGCGCCTGCGCCCCTCACTCGCCCGGCACCTGCGCGAGCACTCGGTGCGCGAGCTCGGTGTCGACGACTTGTGGACCCGCTTCTCCAGCGTGTTCGAACCGGCGGCGCTGGCGGTCCCGCTGCTCGTCGTGCACGACACCGACGACGACGTGGTCGGCGTCGACCACGCCCACCGGATCCACACCGCCTATCCGGACTCACAGCTGCTGATCACCAGTGGACTGGGGCACCGCCGGGTCCTCGTCGATCCGCGCATCGTCGACCCGGTCGGCGCGTTCCTCGACACCCACGCTCCGGTCGCCGCCAAGCGATCTGCCTACCCGCTCTGACACCGCAAACACCGCGAATTGCCCATGACACCACGCGTACCGCGCGTTGATCCGTTTTTGTGGACGCTGGACGCCCCTGTAGGGGCAACGGGCGTCCACAAAAACGGATCAACGCCGTGGCTGCTCACCACCAGCCCCAGCCGGACTGCGCGCCGGACTCCACGGCGGGCGGGTGGGTCGCCTGGTAGGCCAGTGCTGCGGCCAGTAGCGCGTCCGCGGGCTCGCGCAGCAACTGCTCGTCCACCACGATCCACCGGTTGCCGCCTCGCAGGCCCCACAGCAGATACCGGCGGGCCCAGGTCGGGTAGGCGCTCAGCGCCACGATCCGGTCCGGGTCGCGCACCTGCACCGCCAGGCCCGTGCCGTCGCGCCTGCTCGGGCCGACGGCGTGCAGACCGACGACCTCGGCCCAGGGCACGGTGACCCGCAGCTGCCGGATCCAGATGCCCGCCTCGTCCACCCGCGCCGCGGCCCCCCGGTCGAAGGGCCGCAGCCGGTACAACTGGACCAGGCTGATGACCGCTGGCACGAGCAGGGTGAGCGCCCAGACGACGGCCCAGCCGCGCACGGCGGCCCAGTCGAACGGCTGACCCGGGAACACCTCCGCCCGCAGGTCGCGCTCCATGCCCACCGAGTCGATCATCAGGTACAGGTACAGCACCGACACGCCGAACAGCGGGATGGCGATCAGCGGCGAGCCGATCCCGGCCGGCCGTGCCGTCGTCGGCACCGCGCCTCGGGGGTCCCGCAACGCGGCGGCCACCCGGGCCGGCGCGACGGTCCGGGCCCACCGCCCGCGGAGGATCTCGACGCCGAGCACGGCAGTCGCGACCAGCACCATGGTCACGATGCCGGCCAGGCGCACCCAGGACCTGCCCGGACCGCCCGTGTACGAGGTCCCGAGCACCACCGCGGGCACCAGCAGCAGGATGACCGGAGTCAGGCACCTGCTGCGGCGCAGCCACGCGTGATGGCGGGCGATCATGGCGTCCTGCACGGCGGGGTCTGCGGGCACCGGGTCGGCGCGACCCACGCGACGGGCTTCGTCGCGCCGGGCCGCCGGCAGGTCGCGCCATGCGGTCGCGGGCTCAGGCATCGGCATGACCGGCATTCTGCTGCCCGGCCTCCACGCCCGCATGCCCGGTAGCCTGCCCAGCACCGGGCAGCGCCGCTCCCGGAACCCGCTCGGCGGCAGCCACTGGCACGGGCGTGTCCGCCGACGCCTGCGCGGCGGCGAGGTGTGCGGCGTGGAAGGCCAGCGCAGCTGCGTACGCCGGGAACATCGGTTCGCGCACCCCGGCCTCGGTGATGAAGATCCAGGGGCGCGAGCCGCCGCCGCCCCACAGCAGGCGTCGCAGGAGCGACGGGCGGCGGGCGGCCCACACCGCTCGCGGGTCGCGAAGGCGCAGTGCCAGTCCGATCAGCTCCTGCTCTTTCCGGTCGGCTGGCACGGCCGCGATCTCGGCGACCTGGTCCCAGGGCACGTCCAGGCCGCGCACCGGCAGGCGTACCCCCTGCTCGTCGATCTCCAGCGCGAGCCGCTTGCGCCGCCACCGGACCACGGCGAGCCCGGCCGCGAGAAGCAGCAGCGCGACCAGCACCGCACCGGTGAACAAGGCCTGGCCGGCGTCCGCTTCGCGGCGTCGCGCCCACAGCCCGAACCACATCACCACGGCCGGCGCCGCCGCGATCAGCACGATGGTCCGCAGCGAACCGGGGGCTGGCAGGCGCAGCCGGACCGGGTGCACCGCGCCGCTTTCGCGCGCAGCGGCCGCCGGCCACTGCGCCGCCTCGATCCGCGCGAACCGTGCGTCGACACCGAAGGCCATCGCCATCAGCACCCAAGACAACGCGGCCACGACCCGCCAGCCCTGCACCGGATCCGCGGAAAGACCCGACTGGATCCACGTGCCGAGCCAGAAGACGGCCAAGGACCGCATCACCCAGTGCAGCACGCGGCGTTGCGCACGCACCACTTCGTGCACGGCCGGGTCGGGGTGCGGAAGGCCGGCCTGGGCAAGCCGCCACACCTCACGGCGCACGGGCTTGGACAGGCTGAGCCAGGCAGACGAGGGCATGCCGAAAGAGTGCGGCACCGGGGCAAGAAAATCTGTCCCGGTACGCAGTTCGGCCCGGTGAGCTGCGGCAACAGCTCACCGGGCCGAACGGTGCTCGTCTGGCTGCTCGTCACCGCCGCGGCAGGGGTCACCCGAAGACCCGTCCCGAACGCGTGACAAGCGTGTCCGCAGTGGACACCTGTGCAGGTTACCCAGCGGGCAACACGCTACGCAAGCGTCTGCTCACTCTTCGGTGAGATCAACCGCGCTGACCGACGCCGCGCCGATGTTCTCGGCGGCCCGCTGCAGCAGGTCGGCGGCGACCGGCGAGTCGACGGTCAGCGTCATCAGCGCCTCGCCGCCGGCCTCGCGCCGGGCCACCTGCATCGCCGCGATGTTCACGCCGACCGCGCCGAGCACGGTGCCGACCGCGCCGACCACACCAGGCCGGTCCGCGTAGCGGAAGAACAGCAGGTTGCCGTCGGCGTCCAGCTCCAGGTCGAAGCCGTCCAGCTCGGTCAGCTTGATCTGCTCGCGCAGGCCGTGGGTGACCACCGCGCCGGCGACCGAGACCGTACGGCCGTCCGGCAGCGCGCCGCGCACCGTCACCAGGTTCTTGTGCTCGTTGACCTCGGGGTTGGTGGTCAGGTCGATCTCGACGCCGCGGTCGGCCGCGATCAGCGGCGCGTTGACGTAGGTGACCTGCTCCTCGACGATCGCGCTGAACAGGCCCTTGCTGGCGGCCAGCTTCAGCACCGACACGTCGTGCAGGTTCACGATCTCGCCGCGCACCTCGACGGTGACCCCGGCGGCCACGCCACCGGCCACGGCCGTGAAGACCTTGCCGAGCTTCTCGGCCAGCGGCAGCAGCGGCCGCACCTCCTCGGCGACCACGCCACCGGCCTGGACGTTCACCGCGTCCGGCACGAACTCGCCCTGCAGGGCCAGCTTGACGCTCTTGGCCACGGCCAGGCCGGCCTTGTCCTGCGCCTCGTGCGTCGACGCGCCCAGGTGCGGCGTGGCGACCACGTTGTCGAACGCGAACAGCGGCGACGTGGTGCACGGCTCCTTGAGGTACACATCGATGCCGGCACCGGCGACCCGGCCCTCGGCCAGCGCGTCGGCCAGCGCCTCCTCGTCGATCAGACCGCCGCGCGCGGCGTTGATGATCCGCACGTCCGGCTTGACGAGCTGGAGCTCCTTCGCGCCGATCAGGCCGACGGTCTCCGGGGTCTTCGGCAGGTGGATCGAGATGAAGTCGCTCTCGCGCAGCAGCTCCTCCAGGCCGACCAGGCGCACACCCAGCTGCGCCGCGCGGGCGGGCTGCACGTAGGGGTCGTACGCGATCAGGCGGGTGCCGAACGCGGCGATGCGCTGCGCGAACAGCACGCCGATGCGGCCCAGGCCGACCACGCCGACGGTCTTGCCCTGCAGCTCGACACCGGTGTACTTCGAGCGCTTCCACTCGCCGTTCTTCAGCGCCGACGACGCCGAGGCGGTGTTGCGGGCGACGGCCAGCAGCAGCGCGATGGCCTGCTCGGCGGCCGAGACGATGTTCGAGGTCGGCGCGTTGACGACCATCACGCCACGGGCGGTGGCGGCGGGCACCTCGACGTTGTCCAGGCCCACGCCCGCGCGGGCGACGACCTTCAGGCGCGGGGCGGCCGCGATGGCCTCGGCGTTGATCTGGGTGGCACTGCGCACGATCACGGCGTCGGCGTCGGCCAGCGCGGCAAGCAGTGCCGCCCGGTCCGTGCCGTCGACGTGACGCACGTCGAAGTCGTGCGCCAGCACGTCGAGCGCGGCGGGAGCGAGTTCTTCGGCAATGAGAACGACGGGAGTCACAGCTTGCCTCACGGAGAGAGTTGGATGACTTCAGCCCGGTTCGCCGCACTGCGTGTCGGGCCCTACCCCCGCGATGCTACGGGCTCGCGGGCGCTTCGCATGTCCAAGCCACCGCGTGACGGTACTCACGTTCGTGCTGCTCAGTCCGTTTCCGGCGCTCTTTGGAACCGGTCAAGAACGCGCTGCGCGCGCCGGAAAGCGCTGACCGGGCGAAACGGCATGATCAAGAAAAACCGGGCCGTACCCAGGGATCGCCTGGGCACGGCCCGGTAAGCCCGCCCGCAAGGTTGCGCGGGCGGACACCTATGGGAGAGGAAAGCTCTTAGGCGGTCTCGGTGATCGGCCGGTCGACCCAGCTCATCATCGCCCGCAGCTTGGCGCCGGTCTCCTCGATCGGGTGCACCGCGCCCTGCTCCTGCAGCTTGGTGAAGTTCGGGCGGCCGTTGTCGTCCTCGGCGACCCACTCGCGGGCGAACTCGCCGTTCTGGATCTCGCCGAGGATGCGCTTCATCTCCTCCTTGACCCGGCCGTCGATGACGCGCGGGCCGCGGGTGACGTCGCCGTACTCGGCGGTGTCGGAGACGCTGTAGCGCATGCGGGCGATGCCGCCCTCGTACATCAGGTCCACGATCAGCTTCAGCTCGTGCAGGCACTCGAAGTACGCCACCTCGGGCGCGTACCCGGCCTCGGTCAGCACCTCGAAGCCCGCTTGGACCAGCGCGGACGCGCCACCGCAGAGGACGGCCTGCTCACCGAACAGGTCGGTCTCGGTCTCCTCCTTGAAGGTGGTCTTGATGACGCCGGCCCGGCTGCCGCCGATCGCCTTGGCGTACGACAGGGCCAGGGCCTGCGCGCCGCCGGTCGGGTCCTGCTCGATGGCGATCAGGCAGGGCACGCCCTTGCCGTCGACGTACTGGCGGCGCACCAGGTGGCCGGGGCCCTTCGGGGCGACCATCGCCACGTCCACGTCCGCGGGCGGGGTGATCAGGCCGTAGCGGATGTTGAAGCCGTGGCCGAAGAACAGCGCCTTGCCCGAGGTCAGGTTCGGGGCGATCGACTCGGCGTAGATGAAGCGCTGCGCGGTGTCCGGCGCCAGCAGCATGATGACGTCGGCCTCGGCCGCCGCCTCGGCCGGCGTGACGACACGCAGGCCCTGCTCCTGCGCCTTGGCGCGGCTCTTCGAGCCCTCCTTGAGCCCGACGCGCACGTCGACGCCCGAGTCGCGCAGGGACAGCGCGTGGGCGTGACCCTGGCTGCCGTACCCGATCACCGCGACCTTGCGGCCCTGGATGATCGACAGGTCCGCGTCGTCGTCGTAGAAGATCTCAACCATTCTCGTTCCCTCTCAAGGTCACTCGCCGGGCCAGGGCATCTTCGCCCCGACCCCCGGCGGCAGGTGCACGCGGCCATCCCGCGTCCCACCAGTTGATCGTCTCGTCCCGCCCGGCCCTCCCCTGCCGCAACTCTTAAAGACTTGCGGCCTCGGAGGGTTCGGGATGCCGCGACTCTTTAAGAGTTGCGGCGGGAGTGGGGCGGGCCCGGAGGCCCGCCGCCGGGTGGGTGGTCAGGCGGCCAGGCGCAGGGCCGGGTTGGCGGTGATGCTGCGCGAGCCGCGGCCGATGGCGACCAGGCCCGACTGCACCATCTCCTTGATCCCGTACGGCTCCAGGTCGCGCAGCAGCGCGTCGAGCTTCTCGGCGGTGCCCGTCGCCTCGATGGTGAGCGCATCCGGGGCCACGTCCACGACCTTGGCCCGGAACAGCTCGACCGTCTCCAGCACCTGCGAGCGCACCGGGCGGTCGGCCCGGACCTTCACCAGCAGGAGTTCGCGCTGCACCGCGGTGCTGGCCTCCAGCTCCACGATCTTCAGCACGTTGACCAGCTTGTTGAGCTGCTTGGTGACCTGCTCCAGTGGCTGCTCGTCGGCGTTGACGACGACCGTGATACGGGAGACCTCGGGGTGCTCGGTCTCCCCCACCGCCAGCGAGTCGATGTTGAACCCGCGCCGCGAGAAGAGCCCCGCCACGCGCGCCAGCACACCGGGCTTGTTCTCGACGAGCACTGAAAGCGTGTGCTTACTCATCAGATGTCATCCTCGTCGAAGGTGGGACGCACGCCCCGGGCGAACATGATCTCGTCGTTGCTGGTGCCGGCGGCGACCATCGGCCACACCATGGCGTCCTTGCCGACCACGAAGTCGATGACCACGGGCGCGTCGTTGATCGCCATGGCGGCCTCGATCGTCTTGTCGACGTCCTCGGCGGACTCGCAGCGCATGCCGATGCAGCCCAGCGCCTCGGCGAGCTTCACGAAGTCGGGGATGCGGTGCTTGTGCGTGCCCAGGTCGGTGTTGGAGTAGCGCTCGTTGTAGAACAGCGTCTGCCACTGCCGGACCATGCCCAGGTTGCCGTTGTTGATGACGGCCACCTTGATCGGGATGCCTTCGAGCGCGCAGGTGGCCAGCTCCTGATTGGTCATCTGGAAGCAGCCGTCGCCGTCGATCGCCCACACCACCGCGTCGGGCCGGGCCACCTTGGCGCCCATGGCCGCCGGGACCGCGTAGCCCATGGTGCCCAGGCCGCCGGAGTTGAGCCAGGTGGCCGGCTTCTCGTACGAGATGAACTGGCTGGCCCACATCTGGTGCTGGCCGACGCCCGCCACGTAGACCGCGTCCGGACCGGCGATCTCGCCCAGCCGCTTGATCACGTACTGCGGGGCGAGCGTGCCGTCCTCCGGCTCCTCCCAGCCCAGCGGGTAGCGGGTGCGCAGGTCGTTGAGCTGCGCCCACCAGTCCTCGCGGGCCGGGTGCGACTCCGCCCTCAGCGCCGTGATCAGCTCCTCGATCACGTGCTTGACGTCGCCCACGATCGGCACGTCCGCGTGGCGGTTCTTGCCGATCTCGGCCGGGTCGATGTCGGCGTGGATGACCTGGGCGTCCGGGGCGAAGCTGTCCAGCTTGCCGGTGACCCGGTCGTCGAAGCGCGCGCCCAGGGTGATCAGCAGGTCGCTGCGCTGCAGCGCGTACACCGCCGACACCGTGCCGTGCATGCCGGGCATGCCGACGTGCTGGGTGTGCGAGTCGGGGAACGCGCCCCGGGCCATCAGTGTGGTGACCACCGGGATGCCGGTCAGCTCGGCCAGCTCGCGCAGCGCGTCGGTGGCCTGGGCCTTGAGCACGCCGCCGCCGACGTACAGCACCGGGCGCTTCGCCGACATGATCAGGCGGGCCGCCTCGCGGATCTGCTTGCCGTGCGGGTGCAGGGTCGGCCGGTAACCCGGCAGGTCCAGGGTCGGCGGCCAGCTGAACGTGGTCTGCGCCTGCAGCACGTCCTTCGGGATGTCGACCAGGACCGGGCCGGGGCGGCCGGTGGCCGCCAGGTGGAACGCCTCGGCCAGCACCCGGGGCAGGTCCTCGGCGGACTGCACCAGGAAGTTGTGCTTGGTGATCGGCAGCGTGATGCCCTGGATGTCCGCCTCCTGGAAGGCGTCGGTGCCGATCGCCGGGCGGGCCACCTGGCCGGTGATCGCCACCAGCGGCACCGAGTCCATGTACGCGTCCGCGATCGGCGTCACCAGGTTCGTCGCACCCGGCCCCGACGTCGCCATGCACACGCCGACCTTGCCGGTGGCCTGGGCGTAGCCGGTCGCGGCGTGCCCGCCGCCCTGCTCGTGGCGGACCAGGATGTGGCGCAGCTTCGAGTCGAACAGCGGGTCGTACGCGGGCAGGATGGCGCCGCCGGGAATGCCGAAGACCACCTCTACCCCGAGCGCCTCCAGCGACTTGACGAGGCTCTGCGCGCCGGTGGCCGCGACGGGGGCGGACTGGGCGCTGGTGGCGGCGGGGGGCGCTGATCGTTGCGCCGCGGCCCGCTGGGCCAGGGACTCCGGGCTGGGTCTAGTCATTTCCGATCACCTTTGGCATCTGGAAGGTCTCAGGGCGTCCGGCCAACAAAAAAGCCCTCGTGCAAAGTTCGCACGGGGGCCAGCGCACTCTCGTCAGTTTGAGAGTGCGCTCAGGTAAGTACTCGGGCGGACGGCCGAGAGGTCGACATGGGCTCAGCTTGACGCATCTCAGCCGCTGAGTCAACTGCTCCCGGATGTTGGGACGACCGTGTCGTGACGTCCCGCTGAGCTGCCGCTCGCCTCGCTGACGCGAGACGACGAGAGCCCGCCGATCGGCTGCGTCAGCGGCAGGGATTTGGCCGGTGACGCGCTGTTTCCCGACCCGGTCGGGGTGCTCGGCAGCGTCTTGGTCGGGGCCGGGCCGGCGTTCGCGGACGGCGCGCTCGGCAGTGGTTTGGGCGGTGCGGCGGGCAGGGCTTTGAGCCCCCCGTTGGCCGAGGACGCCAGCCGCGCCTCCAGGTGCTCGGCGGGCACGCCCATGCCGAACAGCTGGCCCTGCCCGTACGGGCAGCCGGTCGCCTCGACCAGGCGGCGGTGGTGCGGCTCGCTGATGCCCTCGGCGATCACCTGGAGGCCGAGACGCTGGCCGAGGCGGACCGCCACGTCCACCATCGGCGCGCCCGGCCCGTGGTCGGACGGTGCGTCGATGACCAGGTCACGGTCGATCTTGAGGATGTCCACCGGCATCTGCCGCAGCTGCCCCAGCGAGGAGTAACCCGCGCCGAAGTCGTCGAGTGCGATGCGCAGGCCCAGCGCGCGCAGCGCGGCCAGGGTGCGCCGGAACTCGTCCAGGTCGGTGGCGACGGCGTGCTCGGTCACCTCCAGCACCAGCCGCGACGGCGGCACCCGGTGCTTGCGCAGCACTTCTTTGACGCCGGTGACGTACTTGGTGGAGTGCAGCTCGCGGGGCGAGATGTTCACCGACACCCAGACGTCGTAGCCCTCCTGCACCCAGCGCGACAGCTGGCGGCAGGCCTGGTCCAGCACCCACGCCCCGAGCGCCTCGATCTGGCCGGTCTCCTCGGCGATCGGGATGAACTCCAGCGGGCCGACCGGGCCCAGCTCCGGATGGTTCCAGCGGATCAGCGCCTCCGCGCCGACCGGGCGGGTCGACGGCAGGGCCACCACCGGCTGGTAGGCCAGGGACAGCTCCTGGCGGTCGATCGCGCCCCGCAGCTCGTGCTCGATCGCGGTGCGGCGGCGCAGTTGCTTGTCATACACCTCGTCGTAGAGCTCGACCCGGTTCTTGCCGCGCTGCTTGGCGGCCCGCAGGGCCAGGTCGGCGTTGCGCAGCAGGGTGGGAATGTCGTCGGCCGCGCCGCAGCCGGCCAGGCCGATGCTCGCGGACAGGAAGATGTCGGCGGCCCCGTGCTGGTACGGCCGGGACAGCACCGCGAGCAGCCGCTGGGCGACCTTCGCCGCCTCCCCGGGCCGGCTCCACATCAGCACCGCGAACTCGTCGCCGCCCAGCCGCGCGGGCAGGTCGCCGGGCCGCAGGTTGAGCCGCAGCCGCTGGCCGACCTCGATCAGCACCGCGTCGCCCGCGTCGTGGCCGCGCATGTCGTTGACGTTCTTGAACCCGTCCAGGTCCAGCGTGAGCAGCACGCACGGCGGCCCGCCGGCCGCGTCTAGATACATCGTGCGCAGCAGCCCGCGCCGGTTGGCCAGGCCGGTCAGCGGGTCGGTGTGGGCCAGCTCGCGGAAGTGCGACTCGCTGTCGGCCAGCCGGTTGTTGGCCTTGCGCACGTCCACCACGGCCAGGTACTGCCGGCCGACCATGAACAGCCCGTTGACGATGCCGACCAGGGCGGTGACCGGCTCGATGCCCATCCCCCGGCTGTAGCCGAGCACCACCACGAAGGAGATCGTGATCACCGGCGCGAGGCCCGCGGCCAGGCCCGAACTCGGCGACACGGACTCGGCGTCGCTGGCCCGCGGCGGCGGGGGCGGCCCGATGAACCACAGCGCCGCGCCGATCGGCAGGGCAGCCGCCGCGACGACCACCACCAGCGGCGCTCCGTAACACGCGCCTCCGGCGATCGTGGTCATGCCGACCGCCATCAGCCCCGCGCCGACGCAGTGCCGCAGCAGCGGCCCCTGCCGGAGCTGCGCACGCACCAGCAGCACCGCGCTCAACCCCAGCACCACCGAGCACAGGATCGTGGCGACCAGCACCGGCACGCAGGCACCCGGCAGGGCGTGGTGCCCACCGGGCTTCACCGGTGCCAGCAGGAAGGTCCACGCCACGATGAACAGGCCCGACGCCACCATCAGCGATTCGAGCATCAGCCGCAGGCGCGCGCCGTCGCCCACCACCTGATCGGTGATCTCCAGGAGCGCGGCGACCAGCAGCAGCGCGGCGATCGACGCGGGCAGGCCGAGCAGGCCGCCCAGCACCATCCGGCTGCTCAACAGGTCAACCCAGCCGTCCGGCCAGCCGGCCGTGTGCACCCAGGCGATCGGGGCGGCGAGGGCGTACACCATCAGCGCACCGGCGCTGAGCCGGTTCGCGCGGACGACCAGGCCGTGCTGGTCGACCAGCCGATTCGTCGCCAGTGCCCAGACCACAGGCACAGCGGTCAACACGCTCGCCAGTACGGCTATCGCGAGCCCCGGGGGGAGGTCCACGTCACCACTCTGCCGCAGCTATGAGCACAAAGCGAGACACGTTGTGCGACATTCCCGCATCACCACCGTCCCGGGGTGTGGACACAGCAACGCTGAGCTGGGCGCGCGCTCGGACGAGTGACACACTTACGACATGCCCGAGCTGCGTTCCCGCACCTCCACTCACGGTCGCACCATGGCCGGCGCCCGCGCGCTGTGGCGTGCCACCGGTATGACCGACAGCGACTTCGGCAAGCCGATCATCGCCGTCGCCAACAGCTACACCCAGTTCGTGCCGGGGCACGTACACCTCAAGGACCTCGGCGGCCTGGTCTCCGACGCGATCGCCGAGGCCGGCGGCGTGGGCCGTGAGTTCAACACCATCGCCGTCGACGACGGCATCGCCATGGGCCACGGCGGCATGCTCTACTCGCTGCCCAGCCGTGAGCTGATCGCCGACGCGGTCGAGTACATGGTGAACGCGCACTGCGCCGACGCGCTCGTGTGCATCTCCAATTGCGACAAGATCACGCCCGGCATGCTGCTGGCCGCACTGCGCCTGAACATCCCCACCGTGTTCGTCTCCGGCGGCCCGATGGAGGCCGGCAAGACGGTCGCCGTCGAGGGCGTCGTGCACACCAAGCTCGACCTGATCGACGCGATGATCGCCGCCTCCAACGACGCGGTCAGCGACGAGCAGCTCGGCCAGATCGAGCGGTCCGCCTGCCCGACCTGCGGTTCCTGCTCCGGCATGTTCACCGCGAACTCGATGAACTGCCTCACCGAGGCGATCGGCCTGGCCCTGCCCGGCAACGGCTCCACGCTGGCCACCCATGCCGCCCGCAAGGCGCTGTTCGAGCGGGCCGGCTCGCTGATCGTGGACCTGTGCAAGCGCTACTACGACGGCGACGACGCCTCCGTGCTGCCCCGCGCCATCGCCACCCGCGAGGCGTTCGAGAACGCGGTCGCCCTCGACGTCGCCATGGGCGGCTCGACCAACACGGTGCTGCACCTACTGGCCGCGGCCCGCGAGGCCGAGCTGGACTTCGGGGTGGCCGACATCGACGCCGTCTCCCGGCGGGTGCCGTGCCTGGCCAAGGTCGCCCCGAACAGCCAGCAGTACCACATGGAGGACGTGCACCGGGCCGGCGGCATCCCCGCCCTGCTCGGCGAGCTGAACCGGGGCGGCATGCTGCACACCGGCGTGCACGCGGTGCACTCGCCGGACCTGGCCGGGTGGCTGTCCGATTGGGACATCCGCAGCGGCGCGGCGCTGCCCGAGGCGGAGAAGCTGTTCCACGCCGCCCCCGGCGGGGTGCGCACGACGCAGCCGTTCAGCACCGAGAACGTGTGGTCCACGCTGGACACCGACGCGGCCAACGGCTGCATCCGAGACGTGGCGCACGCGTACTCCGCCGACGGCGGCCTGGCCATCCTGTTCGGCAACCTGGCCCCGGACGGCGCGGTCGTGAAGACTGCGGGCGTGTCCGAGGAGAACCTGCGCTTCACCGGCCCGGCGAAGGTGTTCGAGTCGCAGGACGACGCGGTCACCGCCATCCTGGGCGGCGAGATCGTCGCCGGCGACGTGGTCGTCATCCGGTACGAGGGCCCGCGCGGCGGCCCCGGCATGCAGGAGATGCTCTACCCGACCTCGTTCCTCAAGGGGCGCGGCCTGGGCAAGGCGTGCGCGCTGATCACCGACGGGCGTTTCTCCGGCGGCACCAGCGGCCTGTCCATCGGGCACATCTCGCCCGAGGCGGCCGGCGGCGGCCTGATCGCGCTGGTCGAGAACGGCGACACCATCGCCATCGACATCCCCGCGCGATCGATGGTGCTGGAGGTCCCTGAGCAGGTGCTGGCCGAGAGGCGTATCGTTCAGGACAAGCGGGAAAAGCCGTACACCCCGGTCGACCGGCAGCGCCCCGTGAGCGCAGCCCTGCGGGCGTACGCGTCGATGGCCACGAGCGCCAGCGACGGCGCGTACCGGCGCGTCCCGTAACCCTCGACTCCCCCGCAGGCTCGCCCCCGCGGGAGGACTCCCTCACGCTGGTTGGCCATGAACCTCGGTTCATGGCCAACCAGCGTGTCCCGTTACGGCCCGCCACCCTCCCACCGGCACCCGCCACCACCCCTGCGCGAGTTGATCATGAACCTATGGCAGTGCTCGACGGCGTGTCGTAGTCGATCACGGCGCCGGGGTAGGGACACGCCGTCGACCACGCCCTTAAGTTCATGATCAACGCGGCGGGGCGGGGCGGGGCGCGGCGGGGCAGGCGGGGAGAGGGGTGATCATGGGCGGCATAGGATGCGGGTGGTACCGATTGCGAGGAGTTTTGCGATGCACGAGCCCAAGCTGCCGCACCTGACCGCGGCCGATCCGGCGCTGGCGGCGCTGATCGAGGGTGAGGCGAAGCGGCAGCACGACAAGCTGCGGATGATCGCGTCGGAGAACTACGTGTCGACGGCGGTGCTCGAAGCCTGCGGGACGGTGCTGAACAACAAGTACTCCGAGGGCTATCCGGGCAAGCGCTACTACGAGGGCCAGCAGTTCTGCGACCAGATCGAGACGCTGGCGATCGAGCGGGCCAAGGCGCTGTTCGGCACCGAGCACGCCAACGTGCAGACGTACTCCGGCTCGCCTGCCAACCTCGCGGTCTACCTGGCGTTCATGACGCCCGGCGACACCTTCCTGTCGCTGGAACTGGCCCAGGGCGGGCACCTGACGCACGGTTCGCCGGTGTCGGCGACCGGCAAGTGGTTCCGGCCGGTGCACTACACCGTCGGGCGCGACACCGGCCGCATCGACATGGACCTGGTCCGCGACATCGCGCTGGCCGAGCGCCCCAAGATGATCTTCTGTGGCGGCACGGCGATCCCGCGCACCATCGACTTCCCCGGCTTCGCCGCGATCGCCCGCGAGGTCGGCGCGATCCTGGTCGCCGACATCGCGCACATCGCGGGCCTGATCGCGGGCGGGGCGCACCCGTCGCCGGTCGGCCACGCCGACGTGATCACCACGACCACCCACAAGACCCTGCGCGGCCCGCGCGGCGCCATGATCATGGCGAGCGCCGAGCACGCCACCGCCATCGACAAGGCCGTCTTCCCCGGCCTGCAGGGCGGCCCGCACAACCACACCACCGCCGGCATCGCCGTCGCGCTGCACGAGGCCGCGCAGCCGACCTTCACCGCGTACGCCCACCAGGTCGTCGCGAACGCCAAAGCGCTCGCGACCGCGCTCAACGACCGGGGCTTCGACCTGGTCTCCGGCGGCACCGACAACCACCTGCTGCTCATCGACCTGACCGGCAAGGGCGTCGAGGGCAAGCCCGCCGCCAAGGCGCTGGACGCGGCCGGCATCGAGCTGAACTTCAACACGGTGCCCTACGACCCGCGCAAGCCGTGGAGCCCGTCCGGCATCCGCCTGGGCACCGCCGCGCTGACCACGCGCGGCCTCACCGAGCAGCACATGCCGCAGGTCGCGGCGTGGATGGACGAGGCGGTCACCGCCGCGGTCAAGGACGACCCGGCCACCGCCGAGCGCATCGCCGGCGAGGTGCGCGACCTGCTGCAGGCCTTCCCCATGCCCGGGTACACCGACTGAGCACTGTGATCGGAGCTCCTTTCGTGCTGAACTGTTCAGCACGAGAGGGGCTTCGATCATTCACAACGCAGCTGGAGCTCATATGAAGCGGGTAACCATCGCCGACATCGCCCGCGCGGCGGGGGTGTCCAAAGGCGCGGTGTCGTACGCGCTCAACGGCCGACCAGGCGTCTCCGAGGAGACCCGCCGCCGCATCCTCGCCGTGGCCGAGCAGTTCGGCTGGCACCCCAGCAGCGCGGCGCGGGCGCTGTCCGACGGCCGCACCGGCGTGCTCGGCATGATCGTCGACCGGCCGGCCCGCACGCTGGGCATCGAGTCCTTCTTCATGCAGCTCATCTCGGGCATCGAGGCGACCCTGTCGGCCCGCGACGTCAGCCTGCTGATGCAGGTCACCGAGGATCGCGAGCGCGAGATGGCGACATACCGCCGCTGGTGGGCGCAGCGCCGGGTGGACGGCGTGATCATCGTGGACCTGCGCCGCGACGACCCGCGCGTGCCGCTGCTGGAGGAGCTGAACATGCCGTGCGTGGTCATCGGCGGCCCGCACGGCCTCGGCACGCTGCCCGGCGTATGGAGCGACGAGGTCGCGGTGACCACCTCGGTGGTCGAGTACCTCGCCGCGCTGGGGCACCGGCGCATCGCCCGGGTCGCCGGGCTCGCCGACCTGTGGCACACCTCGGTGCGCGGCCAGGCCGTCGCCGACTCCGCCGACCGGGTCGGCCTCACCGACGTGACCACGGTGTACACCGACTACACCGGTGAGGAGGGCGCCCGCGCCACCCGGGCGCTGCTGTCGCGCCGCCCCACCCCGACCGCGATCGTCTACGACAACGACACCATGGCCGTGGCCGGGCTCGGCGTCGCGCACGAGATGGGCATCGCCGTGCCGCACCAGCTGTCCATCGTGGCCTGGGACGACTCGCCGCTGTGCCAGCTGCTGCACCCGCAGCTGTCCGCGGTCAGCCGCGACATCGCGGCGTACGGCGCGCACGCCGCCGACCAGCTGCTGAAGATCCTCGACGGGGCCGAGATCCGCGGTTTCCAGGACACGACACCGCAGCTCGTGCCGCGGGGAAGCACCGCTCCGCCGGCGGCCTGACGCCTACACTCGGCCCCATGAGCCTGTCCGCGGCGTACGCCCGCGACTTGCTGGCGGCGCTGCCGGGGCGGGTCGCCGACCCGCTGACCGCGGCCGAGTTCGCCGGGCTGGCCAGGCGCTTCGGGTTCGTCTTCAACCCCGACCACCGGGCCCTGCTCACGGCCGGGCTCCCGGTCGGCGGGCGCTGGCCCGACTGGCGCGACGGCGACCCCGACCAGCTCGCCGAACGGCTCGCGGCCCCGGTCGACGGGGTGCTGTTCGACGTCCAGGAGAACGGCTTCTGGCTGCCCGGCTGGGGCGAGCGGCCGTCCCGGACGGCGTTCGCGCTGTCGGTCGCCCGCCGCGCGCTCCAACAGGCTCCCCAACTCGTGCCGGTCTACGGCCACCGCTACGCCCCCGCGCTGCCCGAGACCGACCTGCCGGTCTTCTCCGTCATGCAGACCGACGTCATCGTGTACGGCGACACGCTGCCCGCGTACCTCCAGCGCGAGTTCGACCTGCCAGCTGGCGACCTGCCCGGCAGCGCCGCCGCCAAGCAGGTCCCCTTCTGGTCCGACCTCGCCTGACCCGAGGGTCAGAGCAGGGCGTACACCGTGGTGGCGTGGGCGACGATCGCGCCCTTGGCGGTCATCGTGATGTCGGCGAACGCCATGGTCCGGCCCAGCTTCGTCAGCCGCGCCGTGACCAGCACGTCGCTGCCGAGCACCGGCCGCTGGAACGTGGTCGACAGCTGCACCGTGGTCATCGGCACGAACCCGCCCCGGGCCGCGCTCACCGCGATGACCGTCGCCGTGTCCGCGGCCGCCATCAGGGCCTGGCCGCTCATCGCCCCGCCCTCCCGGGCCAGCCGGTCCGACCAGGGCAGCCGCAGGGTGGCCCAGTCGGGGCCGGTCTCCTGCACGGTCAGGCCCAGCTCCCGCACCCACGGGGCGAAGTTGTCCGCGAGGATGCCGTCGCCGTCGAGCGCGGGAGCCTCCTGCTCGACACTGCCGCCCGCGACGCTCGGCAGCACCTGCACCTCACCGCTGCCGCTGACCGGCGTTTCCTGACCTGACAACACCCTGCAGTCCTCTCCGTCCACGTACACGTTGACGTAGCGGCGCAGCTCGCCCCGCTCGTCGCGGATGCGCCGGCCCAGCCGGGGCCAGCGCTGATCGACCTCGTCCAACACCGCGCGCAGCGTGCCGTCCGCCCGCACCTCAAGCTTGGACTCGCCGCCGACCTCGGTCCGCAGCGCGCCCGGCACCAGCACCGTGACCATCAGATCCGGACCGCCCGCACGCACAGCACGTCGGGCAGGTGCGCCGCGACCAATGCCCAGCTGTCGCCCTCGTCGGCGCTGGCGAACACCTCGCCGGTGCGGCTGCCGAAGTAGACGCCGACCGGGTCGTTGTCGTCCACGCACATCGCGTCGCGCAGCACGGACGGGTAGAACGGGGCGGTGGGCAGCCCGTACGACTGCGGGGTCCAGGTCTTGCCCGCGTCGGTGGTGCGGAAGACGCGGCACTTGTTCTCGACCGGGAAGCGCAGCGCGTCGGCGGTGATCGGGAAGTTCCAGGCGGTGCCGCCGCGGCGCGGGTGGGCGACCATCGCGAAGCCGAAGTCGCTGGGCAGGCTGTCCGCGATCGAGGACCAGGTCTGGCCGTCGTCGTCGGAGCGGTACACCCCGTGGTGGTTCTGCAGGTAGAGCCGCTCGGGGTCCTCGCCGTCCCGGGCGACCTTGTGCACGCACTGGCCGAACTCCGGGAACGGGTCGGGCATGAACGTGACCTTGATGCCGCTGTTGGACGGGTGCCACGTCTCACCACCGTCGGTGGTCCGGTAGACGCCGCCGGTCGACATCGCGACCAGCACCCGCGACGGGTCGGTCGGATGCGGCAGCACCGTGTGGATGGCCTGGCCGCCGAAGCCCTCGCCCCACTCGGTGCGGTGCGGGTGGTTCCAGAGGCTGCGGACCAGCTCGTACGTCAGGCCGCCGTTGGTCGAGCGGAACAGCGCGGACGGCTGCGTGCCCGCCCAGACCACGTCCGGCTCGGCGGCCGGACCCGGCTGCAGCGCCCACACCCGGCCCAGCGCCGTGTCGGTGTCCTGCGGGAACGCCAGCGGGGCGTGGTCCGGCTCGCGCCAGCAGGCGCCCAGGTCGTCGCTCGTCGCCACGCTCGGGCCGAAGTGCGAGCTGTCGACCGCCGCCAGCAGGCGGGGCGTGGCGCGGCGGGTGTCGACGCCGACGGCGTACACCCCGGTCATCGGGAACTGCGGGACGGACAGCTGCCAGGCGTCCCCGACCCGGTCCCGGCGGGCCAGGAACAGGCCCTTCGCCGTGCCTATGAGCAGCAGAACGGTCATCGTTGACCTCTTTTCTCCGGTTCACCGCGTCTGAGGTTCACGTTCACCGGCCGCGACGGCGCACCATGGGCGCGCGGCCTCGCAGGTCAGTATGCCCGTGACGTCCGACACAACACACTACGTGGAACAATCGTGGCGTGACCCGCTTCCGCCTCCCCGCCGCCATCAGCGTCGCCGCTCTGATCACCCTGCTCGGTGGTTTCCCCATCGCCGCGCAGGGCGGGTTCTGGTGGCTGGTGCTGCTCGTGCCCGCCGCGGTCATGATCTGGGCCTGGCAGGCCGGCACCGACGTCAACGAGCGCGGGCTGCGCGTCCGAGCGCTGCTGGGCGCCCGGGTCGTGCTCTGGCCGCAGATCGCCGAGCTGCGCGCGCAGGGCCCGAAGCGGGTCGTCGCCGTCCTCACCGACGGCAGCGCCCTCACCCTCACCGCCGTCCGCCCCGCCGACCTGCCCAAACTCGTCTCCGCCGCCGGCCAGCCCCTCACGGCGGCCTGACGGCTCCCGCCGCGCGCCCGCCGTTTCGCCCCAGGCGCGTCGGCAAGGTCGACTGCACTTTCCAGGAAGCTGCACCTTCACGGCCGCCGATAGCTGCAGTTTCCATGAAACTGCAGGCACGAGCGGGAGCCCGCCGGGGCGGGGCGTGGGTGGGGTGGCGGGTCAGTAGCCGTCGTGGACCTGGTTGTCGAGGGGGGCGCCGGCGGTGTAGCGGCGGAGCTGCTCGCCGACCAGGCGGTACGCGCGGGGTAGCAGGCCGCGGACCGAGCCGGCCACGTGTGGGGTGATCAGGACGTTCGGGAGGTCCCACAAGGGGTGGCCGGCGGGCAGCGGCTCGGGGTCGGTGACGTCGAGTGCGGCGCTGATGCGGCCGGACGCCAGCTCCTTGGTCAGCGCCGCGGTGTCGGCGACCGGGCCGCGGGCCGCGTTGACCAGCAGCGCGCCGTCGGCCATCGCGGACAGGAACGACGCGTCGACCAGGCCTCGGGTCTGCGGGGTCAGCGGCACCAGCAGCACCACCACGTCGGCCTCCGGCAGCAGCCGGGGCAGCTCGTCGACGCCGTGCACGCCGTCGCGGGCGGTGCGGGCCACGTAGGCCAGGTCCACCTCGAACGGGGCCAGCCGCGCCGCGACCGCCGCGCCGATGGAGCCCGCGCCCACGATCAGCACCCGCTTGCCGCCCAGCTCGTCGGTCGGCGTGACCTCGGCGTACGCCCAGCGGTGCGCGGCCTGCGCCCGCGCGAAGTGGTCGAATCGGCGCAGCGAGGCCAGGATCGCCGTGACCACCCATTCGGCGGTGTGCGAGTCGTGCACGCCGCGCGCGTCGCACAGCGTGATGCCCTCGCGCAGCCGCCCGACCCAGGCGTCGGCCCCGGCGGTGATCAACTGCACCACCTTCAGGCCGCTCATCCGGTCGGCCAGCCCGACCACGTCGCCGCTGCTCAGGAACGGCGGCACCCAGAACTCGACCTCGGCCGGGTCGCCCGGCAGGGGCGCGTCCGGGCGCGGCAGCACCGCCACCTCGACGCCCGCCGGCAGCGGGCCCATCAGTTCACGTCCGGCCTCATGGGCGATCCACATCCGCACGAGCCCACGCTATCGGCCCCGCCGGTACGGGTGAAGGGCGCCTTCCGACCTGCCGGAAGGCGCCCCGAGGGTCAGGCCGTCAGTCCCACGTGATCAATTCCTGCTCCAGCGACCCGTCGTACGCACGCAACGGGCCTGTCCCGGTGCCCACGACCGCACCGGCCGCATCGACCGCCCGCAGACGCACTTCCCCTTTCCCGGAATAGGGGACGGTGCCGATCCCATCGACGAGCGCGAAGGCGCTGGTGACCCGGCCGCCGGCAGCCAGCACCTGCACTTCCGCCGCCTCTCGCGGCGCGATCACCAGCACCCGGCGTTCGCCCGCCGTCGGCTGGAACCGCTGCGGATCCGCCACGATCACCGCATCCGCCCGCCCCAGGTCGGCGTCGGTCCGGAAGCCGAAGCCGGCCTCCTCGGTCACCTGCTCGACGCGCCAGATGCCACCCACCTGCGGGGCCACGAACAGGCTGAAGCCGGGCTCGTCCGCCGACGCGCCGGGCAGCCGCCCCATGTACAACAACCGGGGCGGCCCGATCAGCCCGCTCCCGCTGCCCTCTACACGGAGCTGGCGCGCGGCCTTGTCCGGATCGACGTCGCCGCGGGCCGCGGACACCGCCGCGGTCACCTCCTCTTCGCTCAGCGTTCGCACGTTGTACCTGCCGAGACCGCCGGACCCGGCCAGGCCCAGATGCCGCACCTTGCCGTCGCAGGTGACCCGGTGCAGCCGCGTCGGAGCGAAGTCGATCGCGACGTCGCCCCCCGGTTCGTCGCGCCAGGTCCGCGGACCCGTGATCGGCGCGACGGCGATCCGGCAACCGGCTGGAACCAGTGCGAGATCAACCTCGGCCCCCCACGCGACGGCGGTGTTGGCGAACGAGACGCCGACATATGGACTCAGCGGGTACACCGACATCATCGAGCCGTTGTCACGCTGCCCGGTCCCGGCGTTGGCCAGCTGCTCCGGGCTCGCCCCGCGCTCGTCGAACAGGGCGATGCCGACCTGCTGACCGGTGTCGTAGCGGGCGGCGACGACGAGACGGGCGGTCCCGAGGTCCCCCGCGAAGAGGATCTTCACGGTGCCGTCGGGCACCACGGTGACGTCGCGTTGCCGCAACCGCGCGGCCAGGTCGCCGATGAACGCCAGGTCGGCCGCGAGGCTGCCCCGGGTCGGGGACTCGATCAGTTTGCGTATCCAGGGCGTGATCGGCTCGCTGCGGTAATGCTCCCCGATGGGCGACGCGGACGGGTCGACGAAGCCCGGCGGCGGGTCCGCGGTCATCGCCGGTCCCAGCGGGCCCAGCACGATCCCCGCGAGCAGGGCCGTCACGACCGCCCCCAGCCCGCCGACCGCCTTCCGCCGCCGGCCGCTGCGGCGGCGGCGCATCAGCCGGCCGTACGGATCCTCGGCCGGCACCACCGGCTCGGCCAGCCGGGCCAGCGCCTCGATCAGATCACGCTCGCTCACGCGATCACCTCCGCCACGTCACCCGCGCGCCGGGGCTCCGGGCGCAGCACCTCCCGCAACCTCGCCAGCCCACGGCTGGCCTGCGACTTCACCGACCCCACCGAGCAGCCCATCAGTTCGGCGGTGTCCGCTTCGGACATGTCCTCCCAGTAGCGCAGCACCAGCACGGCGCGCATGCGCACCGGCAGTTTCGCCAGTGCCGCGAGCAGCTCGTCCCGTTCCGCGTGCGCGGCGCTCCCGTCTGCCCGACCCCGTTCCGGCAGCACGCCGGTGAGCAGTTCCCGGGAGCCGATCCGGCGCCACACGCTGGTGCGCTGGTTGACCAGCGCCCGGCGCAGGTACGCCATGGGCTCGTCCACCTGGTCCCAGCGCCGGTACGCCTTGAGCAGCGCCGACTGCACGAGATCCTCGGCGGCGTGGGTCGAGCCGGTGAGCAGGTATGCGGTCCGTAACAGCTCGCCGTAGCGCAGCTGCACGAACTCGCGGAACCCCTCCTCCGCCATACGGCTCCTCCTTCCGTCGCCCATCCCGACGCGGCTGTGCGGGCGCAGGTTGAGAGAAACGAGGCAGTAGTTGAGCACGGACCACGGAGCTAGGCTGAATCGCATGTCTTCGCGCCGGGCACGGAACGGGATCATCGCGGCGGCGGCAGCGCTCGCCTTCACCGCCGGGTGCGGCGAGCAGCCCGACACGATCGCCTCGCAGGCCCCGCCGGTCCCGTCGACGCAGTCGTCGGCGGCGGCCACCTTCAGCCCGCGTACGGCGGAGGTGAAGACCCTGGCCACCGGCCTGCGCGCGCCGTGGGGCGTGGCGTTCCTGCCCGACGGCGGCGCGCTGGTGACCGAGCGCGACTCCCGGCGCGTCGTGCGGGTCGGGCCCGGCTCCTCAGGCGGCCGGCTCACCGTCACCGAGGTCGGGATGATCAGCGAAGCGGACTCCGGCGGTGAGGGCGGCCTGCTCGGCATCGCGGTGTCGCCGCGGTACGCGCAGGACAAGACGGTGTTCCTGTACTACACGGCGGACGACGACAACCGCATCGCGCGCTGGAAGCTCGGCGGGCGGCCGGAGCCGATCGTCACCGGCATCCCCATCTCCGGCATCCACAACGGCGGGCGGCTGGCGTTCGGGCCGGACGGCTTCCTCTACGCGACCACCGGCGACGCCGCGACCAGGGGCAACTCGCAGGACCTGAATAGCCTCGGCGGGAAGATCCTGCGGATGACGCCCGACGGCGAGCCCGCGCCCGGCAATCCGTACGGCACGCTGGTCTGGTCCTACGGGCACCGCAACGTGCAGGGCATCGCCTGGGACTCGGGCGGCCACCTGTGGGCGACCGAGTTCGGGCAGAACACCTGGGACGAGATCAACCGCATCGAGCCGGGGAAGAACTACGGGTGGCCCGAGGTCGAGGGCGCGACCGGCGACGGCCGGTACGCCGACCCGGTCGTGGCGTGGCCGACCGACGAGGCGTCGTGCTCGGGCGCGGCGATGGCCGGGGACGTCCTGGTCGCGGCGTGCCTGCGCGGCGAGCGCCTGTGGCTGGTGCCGGTGCGGGCCGACGGCACCCTGCGGGCGGCTCCGGCGGCGGCGCTCGTCGGCGAGTACGGCCGCCTGCGCGACGCGCACACCGCCCCCGACGGTTCGGTATGGGTGCTCACCAGCAACCACGACGGCCGCGGTGAACCCGTCGAATCCGATGATCGAATTCTTGCCGTCACGCTCGCTCCCGCGTGACAGCCGGGGCATGATGGGGCGATGACTCGGTTGCCGCGGTGGGCACGGCCGCTGAGCCGCAGCGGGGCAGACCGGTCAGGCGGCGAGCCCCCGCGCGGGCGTGCCGTGCGGGTGATGGACGCGTTCGGCCGGGTGCCGTGGCGGCGGCTCGGGTCCGGGCTCGGGCTGCTGGCCGTGTCGCTGACCGGGTTGGCGCTCGGCCTCTACCTGGCCGCGGGCACCAGCGTCGACGTGGGCCCGTTCCGCTCCACGATGGCGGTCACCCCGTCGTGGTACGGCGACACCGAGGTCGTCCTGCCGCCGCTGGGTTCCCTGCAACTGGACAGCCACGACGGTCCCGCCCGGCTGATGGTGCGCCTGGACGCGCTCGACCGTGCCCGCACCGAGGCGCTGATCACCGACCCGGCGGGCATCACCGCGGCCAGCCGCACCGCCGTCGACGACGTGCGCGCCGGGGTCACCCGGCTGGTGCTGCGCGCCACCGCGGTCGCGGTGCTCGGCGCGATGCTGCTGTCCGCGCTCGTGTACCGGCGGATGCGCCGGGTCGCGTGGGCCGGCGGGCTCGCGCTGGCCGTCATGGCGGCGGCGTTCGGGTCGGCGTTCGGCACGTTCAACCCGGGTGCGCTGCGCGAGCCGCGGTACGAGGGCCTGCTGGCCAACGCGCCGTCGGTGCTCGGCAACGCGCAGCGCATCGCCGACCGGTACGACGAGTACGCCGAGCAGCTGCAGAAGCTGGTGAGCAACGTCGGCAGCCTCTACGCCACGGTGCAGAACCTGCCGGTGTACTCCCCCGAGGACAACACGCTGCGCGTGCTGCACGTCTCCGACCTGCACCTGAACCCGGCCGCGTGGGGCGTGATCCGGACCGTGGTGGACAACTTCCACATCGACGTCGTCGTCGACACCGGCGACATCACCGACTGGGGCAGCGAGCCGGAGAAGGCGTTCGTGGCGTCGATCTCGCTGCTGAAGGTGCCGTACGTCTTCGTGCGCGGCAACCACGACTCCGCCGTGACGCAGGCCGCGGTCGCCGCCCAGCCCAACGCGATCGTGCTGGACAACAAGGTGGTGAGCGTCGCCGGGTTGAGCATCGCCGGGATCGGCGACCCGCGCTTCACCCCGGACAAGGGCATGGAGCCGGCGGGCTCCGGCGACTCGAAGCAGACCGTCGAGCGGGTGCTGGACGCCGGGGACAAGCTCGCCGACACCATCGCCAAGCAGCGCGACGAGGTCGTGGACCTGGCGCTGGTGCACGATCCGCTGTCGGCGGGGCCGCTGGCCGGGTACACGCCGCTGGTGCTGGCCGGGCACCGGCACCACCGGGAGATCAGCAAGCTCGGCGACGACCAGACCATGCTGATGGTGCAGGGCTCCAGCGGCGGGGCCGGGCTGCGCGGGCTGGAGGGCGAGACGCCCACGCCGCTGGCGATGTCGGTGCTCTACTTCGACGACAACCGCACGCTGATGGCGTACGACGACATCACCGTCGGCGGCACCGGTCTGGCGGAGGTGGCCCTGTCGCGCCACGTCGTCGACGACACCCCACCGGGCCAGGCGGCCGCCCCCGGCACCTCGCCCCGCCCCACTCCGTCCCGCACCCGCTGACCCGCCCGAACCCGTCCCGGCCCGCGCCACCGCCCGCGCCCCGCGCCGGAAACAGACGTTGGCCTATCTCATCGAATCCGGGTCACTGATTTTCGATGAGATAGGCCAACGTCTACAGAAAAGCGGGTGCGGCGGTCAGCGGCCCCGCGAATCGTCTCAGCTCGTGAGGCGGGCGAGGACGAGTTCGCGGACCGTCTTGGCGTCGGCCTGGCCCTTGGTGGTCTTCATGACGGCGCCGATGAGCACGCCCGCGGCGGCCTGGTTGCCGCCGCGGATCTTCTCGGCGACGTCGGGGTTGGCGGCGATGGCCTCGTCGATGGCGGCGGTCAGCGCGCCGGTGTCGGAGACGACCTCCAGGCCCCGGGCGGCCATGATCTGCTCCGGGTCGCCCTCGCCGGCCAGCACGCCCTCCAGCACCTGGCGGGCCAGCTTGTCGGTGAGCTTGCCCGAGGCGACCAGCGTCTGCAGCTGAGCCACCTGCGCGGGCGTCGCGCCGACGGCCTCCAGCTCGACGCCCTCGGCGTTGGCGCGCCGCGACAGCTCGCCCAGCCACCACTTGCGGGCTGCCTCCGGCGACGCGCCGGCGGCGACGGTGCGCTCGATCAGCTCGACCGCGCCCGCGTTGAGGATGGACTGCATGTCCAGGTCGGACAGGTTCCACTCGGTCTTCAGGCGGGCCCGGTGCTGCCGCGGCAGCTCCGGCAGCGCGGCCTTGAGCTGCTCCACCCAGGCGGGCTCGGGCGCGAGCGGCACCAGGTCGGGCTCGGGGAAGTAGCGGTAGTCGGTCGCGGTCTCCTTGGACCGGCCCGACGTGGTGTCGCCGGTGTCCTCGTGGAAGTGCCGGGTCTCCTGCGTGATGGTGCCGCCCGCGTCCAGCACGGACGCCTGGCGCAGCATCTCCGAGCGCACCGCGCGCTCGACGCTGCGCAGCGAGTTGACGTTCTTGGTCTCGGTGCGGGTGCCCCACTCCGCGCCGGGCAGGTTCAGCGAGGTGTTCACGTCGCAGCGCATCGAGCCCTGCTCCATGCGCACGTCGGAGACGCCCAGCGTGCGGATCATGTCGCGCAGCTCGGCGACGTACGCCTTGGCGATCTCGGGGGCGCGTGCGCCGAGGCCCGGCACCGGCTTGGTGACGATCTCGACGAGTGGGATGCCAGCCCGGTTGTAGTCGACCAGCGACTCGGTCGCGCCGTGGATGCGCCCGGTCGCGCCGCCGACGTGCAGCGTCTTGCCGGTGTCCTCCTCCAGGTGCACCCGCTCGATGCCGATGCGCACCAGCTCGCCGTCGACCTCCACGTCGAGGTAGCCGTCGGTGCACAGGGGCTCGTCGTACTGGCTGATCTGGAAGTTCTTCGGCATGTCCGGGTAGAAGTAGTTCTTGCGCGCGAAGCGGCACCAGGTCGCGATGGAGCAGTTCAGCGCGAGCCCGATGCGGATGGTCGCCTCGATCGCGGCGCGGTTGGCCACCGGGAGGCTGCCGGGCAGGCCCAGGCAGACGGGGCACACCTGGGTGTTCGGCTCGCCGCCGAAGTCGGTCGGGCAGCCGCAGAACATCTTGGTGACGGTGCCCAGCTCGACGTGGGTCTCCAGGCCGATGACCGGCTCGTAGCGGGAGACGACGTCGTCGTAGGTGGGCAGCACGGTGGTGCTCATCTGCTCGCTCCAGGCTTGGCGTGGGCGTGCTAGACGCCGCCGGACAAAACAACCACCAGCCTAGTAGCCCGCCCGGCCCCGCTCACACCGGGTTATCCGCCCCTCCATACATCGATCATGACAAGAGGAGTGGCGTACATCACAACATGAACCGTTCAGGTGATCCCGTATTCATTCATTCGTCGCTGTGCGCTGGTCACCGCCGCCCCGATCCTGAATGCACCCTGAGAACGGGACACGCCAACTTCCGGGCCTGGCGGTGAGCGCGTCACGTTCTTCCCCTCATCGATGCACAGGGAGGTGCATGATGGGTTCCGCAACGCTGTCCCGCCTCACCGCCGAGGCGCTCGGCACCGCAGTACTGGTCTTCTTCGGCGTGGGCGCCCTGCTTGTCGGCGGCGGCCCGCTGCTCGCGGGCGCGGTCGGCCTCATGATCGCCGCGGCCGCCGCCGCGTGGATCTTCGGCGGCCACTTCAACCCCTGGCTCACCCTCGCCGCTGCGGTCCGCGGCAGCGTGGACTGGGTCGGCGGCGCGCTGATCATCGCCGCGCAGCTGGTCGGCGGCTTCGTCGGTGGCCTGCTGATGTGGCTCTGCTACGGCGAGAACGGCGTCGCCGCCGGGCTCGGTGCGAACCGCCTGTCCGAGGCGGCGAGCTCCGGCAAGGGCCTGATCGCGGCGATCGTCGCCGAGGCGCTGGCGGTCTTCGTCATCGCCTGCGTGATGTTCGCGGTCGGCGACGGCGAGCGCTCCGGCATCAGCCTCGGCCTGGCGTACGCCGGTGGCACCCTCGCGATCGCGGCGGTCACCAGCGCCTCGCTCAACTTCGCCCGCACCGTCGGCCCGGAACTGGCGCTGACCCTCGCGGGCGGCGCGTCGGACTGGTCCGACATCTGGGTGTTCGCGGTCTCCGGCGCGCTCGGCGCGGTGCTCGCGGGCCTGCTCTACCCCCGGCTGAAGGGGGCCGCCTCCTGACCCCCGCCTGCTGCTGAACTCCTCAGGCAACGAGAAAGCGGCGTCCCCGCCCGGGGACGCCGCTTTCGTGTCGGCACTCAGAGAGCGGGCGGGGTGAAGGTGCCCACCGTCGACTCGACCGCGGCGGCGATCCGGTACATCCGGTCGTCGGCCATGGTCGGGGCCATGACCTGCAGACCCACCGGCAGCCCGTCGGACAGGCCGGCCGGCACCGAGATGCCGGGGCCGCCGTACAGGTTCGTCGGGATGGTGTACAGGTCCGCCAGGTACATCTGGTACGGGTCGGCGGTACGCGCGCCCAGCTCGAACGCGGTGAACGGCGTGGTCGGCGAGACCAGCACGTCGACCTTCTCGAACGCGGACGTGAAGTCGCGCGTGATCAGCGTGCGCACCTTCTGCGCCTGGCCGTAGTAGGCGTCGTAGTAACCCGACGACAGCGCGTACGTGCCGATGATGATGCGGCGCTTGACCTCGTCGCCGAAGCCCGCCTCGCGGGTCAGCGACATGACGTCCTCCAGCGAGTTGCGGCCGTCGTCGCCGACGCGCAGGCCGAAGCGCACCGCGTCGAAGCGGGCCAGGTTCGACGAGCACTCGCTGGGCGCGATCAGGTAGTACGCCGGCAGCGCGTACTGGAAGTGCGGGCAGGACACCTCGACGACCTCGGCACCCAGCTTGGTCAGCGCCTCCACGGTGTCGCGGAACACGGCCATCACGCCGGGCTCCGCGCCCTCGCCGGAGAACTCCTTGACCAGGCCGACCCGCACGCCGGTGAGGTCACCGGTCGCGCCCTGGCGGGCGGCCGCCACGACGTCCGGCACCGGCAGCGGGATCGAGGTGGAGTCGCGCGGGTCGTGCCCGGCGATCACCTCGTGCAGCAGCGCGGTGTCCAGCACGGTGCGCGCGACCGGGCCGGGCGTGTCCAGCGACGAGGAGAAAGCGATCAGGCCGTAGCGCGAGGTGCCGCCGTAGGTCGGCTTCGCGCCGACGGTGCCGGTGACCGCGCCGGGCTGGCGGATCGAGCCGCCGGTGTCGGTGCCGATGGCCAGCGGGGCCTCGTAACCGGCGACCGCCGCCGCCGAGCCGCCGCCGGAGCCGCCCGGGATGCGGGTCAGGTCCCACGGGTTGTACGTCGGGCCGTAGGCCGAGTACTCGGTGGAGGAGCCCATCGCGAACTCGTCCATGTTGGTCTTGCCGAGCATGACCATGCCCGCCTCGCGGATGCGGGTCATCACCGTCGCGTCGTACGGCGGCCGCCAGCCTTCGAGGATCTTCGAGGCGGCGGTGGTGGGGATGCCCTTGGTCGCGATGACGTCCTTGATCGCGATCGGCACGCCGGCCAGCGGACCGAGCTTCTCGCCCGCGGCGCGCTTGGCGTCGACGGCCCGCGCGGCCTCGACCGCGCCCTCGTTGTCGACGTGCAGGAACGCGTGCACGCGGCCGTCGACCTCGGCGATGCGGTCCAGGTGGGCCCGGGTCGCCTCCTCCGCGGACACGTCCCCGGCGGCGATCTTCGCGCCCAGCTCGGCCGCGGTCAGCTTGATCAGGTCACTCATGGGGGTCACTCCTCATCCGCGAGGATCTGCGGCACGCGGAAACGGTCCTCGGCGGAGTCCGGGGCGCCGGACAGCGCCTCCTCGCGGGTCAGGCCGGGCACGACGACGTCCTCGCGCAGCACGTTGACCAGCGGCACCGAGTGCGACGTCGGCGGGATGTCGTCCGCGGCGACCTCACCGACCCGCGCCACCGACTGCAGGATCACGTCCAGCTGACCGGCGAAGCGGTCCAGCTCCTGTTCGGTGACGGCGAGCCGCGACAGGCGCGCGAGATGCGCGACCTCTTCGCGGGAGATGGCGGCCATGACTGCCCCCTAGACGTAGCGGCGAACTCGGACAGCGCGAAGGGTGGCACACGCTCCGCGCCCGTAGCGAGTCTATTTGTCACCGGTGGCGCGTTTCGCAGCGCCCCTGGCCCAGCGAACCTCGCTCGCCCGCCGGGAGGGCTCCGGGAGACGGCCCCTCGCCGTTCGGCTACATCTTTTTTGAGGTGGCCACATCAAAAAAGATGTAGCGGCAAACTGCGGGCTGCCTGCCGACGCGCTCACACAGAGTCAGCGCGCACCTTACGGAGCGCGGCCAGAAGATGGCGGCGCGGTGCTGCTCAGGCGCTACGGGCGGGCAGGGTGGTGCGGGCGAGCCAGTCCGCCAGCTCGTCCGGCGGCAGGGGGCGGGCGTAGAACCACCCTTGGGCGACCTCGCATCCCGCGGACTGCAACAGCCGCCAGGCCCGCTCGTCCTCGACGCCCTCGGCGACCACGCGCAGCCCGAGCGCCCCGGCCAGCTCGATGATGGACCGCACGATCACCAGGTCGTCCGGGTCGTCGGCCATGGCCATCACGAACGAACGGTCGATCTTCACCTCGGACAGCGGCAGCCGGCGCAGGTGCTGCAGCGATGAGTAGCCGGTGCCGAAGTCGTCCAGGGCGATGCCGACACCGAGCAGCTGGAGCCTGGTCAGCGTGGCCAGCACCCGGTGCGGGTCGGCCATCAGCGCGCTCTCGGTGATCTCCAGCTGCAGCCGGTACGGCTCCACGCCGTAGCGCTGCAGCAGTTCCTCGATCTGCTCGACGATCGCGCCGGTGTGCAGGTCGCGCACGCTGACGTTGACCGCCATGCGCACCTGCAGGCCCGCCGCGGACCACTTGGCGAGCTGGGTCACCGCCTCCTCGATCACCCACCGCGTCAGCAGCCGCATCACCGAACTCGGCTCGGCCACCCGGATCAACTCGTCGGGGCTGACCGGGCCGCGGGTCGGGTGCTGCCAGCGCAGCAGCGCCTCGACGGCGACCACCTCACCGGTCGTGATCTCCACCTGGGGCTGGTAGAACAGCCGCAGCCCGCCCCGGTCCGGCTGGCCGAGCATGGTGCGCAGGTCGGCGAGCAGGCTCAGCCGCTGCGGGGAGTTCTGGTCGGCGTCGGGGTTGTAGACGGCGACGGCGTCGCCGTCGTGCTTGGCGTTGTACATGGCGACGTCGGCGTGGCGCAGCAGGGTGGCGAAGTTGGTCCCGTGGTCGGGGTAGACGGCGATGCCGATGGAGGCGCCGACGTCCAGCGGCAGCCCGTCCAGCACGACCGGGGCCGACAGTGCCTGCTCGATCTGCTCGGCCAGCTCGCGTGCCTGCTCGGGGCTGTCGAGGCGCTTCGCCACGACGGCGAACTCGTCCCCGCCCAGCCGCGCGACCAGGTCACCGGGGCGCACCAGCCGGTCCAGCCGGTCGCCGACCGCGATCAGCAGCCGGTCCCCCACCTCGTGCCCGAGGGAGTCGTTGACGTGCTTGAACCGGTCCAGGTCCAGCAGCAGCAGGCCGAAGCGGCTGCGCGGGTCGCCCTGCACGGCGCGCTGGGCGTGGCCGGCCACCGCTGCGGACACCTCGCCGATCAGCGCCTTGCGGTTGGCCAGCCCGGTCAGGGTGTCGATGTTGGCCAGGTGCCGCTGCTCGGCGGTGATGATGGACAACCTCCGCACCGCCAGCAGCGGCAGGATCAGCGCCAGCACCAGTGCGGGGGCGACCTCGGTCTGCGCGGCGATGACCGGGCCCAGCATGAGCAGCGCGCCGGTGCTCAGCGCCTCGTTGGCCAGCGGGCCCATGATGATCGGCAGCAGTGCGCCGCCGTCGCGCAGCCAGATCGCGGTCGCTGTGGTCAGGTACTTCACCGTGAACCAGGTGGCCGCCGAGACGGCCAGCGCGAGCAGCCCCGGCGGGGCGTCGCCGCTGAGCAGCTGCAGCACCGCGTACGCGAACCCGAAGGCCAGCGCGTACTGACCGAGGTTGAACACGGCCCGCCACAGCGCGTGCCGTAGCCGCAGCGACGCCACTGCCACCGCGAGCCCTTGCACCACCACCGCGGCGCCGAGCCCGGAGTCGATCATTATGGCGAACGTGAAACAGATCGACGGGTAGATGGCCGATGTGTTCCACCGGCCCGGCAGCGTGACCGGCAGCGCGTCGCCCGCCACGGCGAGCCCGGCCAGCAGCCAGAAGCCGAGGGTGACATGTTCGAGCACACCCGGCAGCTCGATAAGGTCACGCAGAGTGATGACAGCGGCGGCCACAGTGACGGCGATGACGTACACACCGAAATTCCGCCGTCGCTCCGCGGGCACGCGATTGCGATGTGCCTGCAGTGCTTGGGGTGTGGCCGCCATGGACACCTTCCCGAGGCCGATTGACGCGCGACCGCGCCGCCCGCCGATCGCGGCTGGTCACTTCACTCTAAGCCCGAAAACGCCCCAGACCACTCTGCGCGTTCGCGTGTGACGAAGATGTGATTGTTTGACCCTTTCCTCCGTCACTCCACGTAAGACCCATACGACCTTGCGTATATCTCCATCCGCCACTACGCCGAGCGCTACTCGCTTTCGCGGTTCGCGTCCGCGTACGCCTTCGCCGCCTCCGGGCCCTGCTCCAGCAGCACCGCGAAGCCCGCCTCGTCGAGGGTCGGCACGCCCAGCGAGCGGGCCTTGTCCAGCTTGGACCCGGCGTTCTCGCCGACGACCACGAAGCTGGTCTTCTTCGACACCGAACCGGCCACCTTCGCCCCGAGCGCGGTCAGCGCGTCGGCGGCCCCGTCGCGGGTGTGGTTCTCCAGGGTGCCGGTGACCACGACGGTCAGCCCGTCCAGCGGCTTGGGCCCGGTGTCGGCGACCGGCTCCTGCTCCATGAGCACGCCCGCGGCGCGCCACTTCTCGACCACCTCGCGGTGCCAGTCCTCGGCGAACCACTCCCGGACCGCCTCGGCGATGGTGCCGCCGACGTCCTCGACCACCGACATCTGCTCCAACGAGGCGGACGCGATCGCGTCGAGGGAGTTGAAGTGGTCGGCCAGCGCGCGGGCCGCGGTCGGGCCGGTGTGCCGGATGGACAGCGAGGTCAGCACCCGGAACAGTTCCTTGGTCTTGGCCAGTTCCAGGTTGGCCAGCAGCTTGCCCGCGTTCGTGGACAGCGTGCCGTCCTTCTTCAGGAAGAACGGCGACTTCGCCAGCCGCGCCTCGTCGAGGCTGAACAGGTCGCCCTCGTCGGCCAGCACTCCGTCGTTGACCAGCGCCAGCGCGGCCTTCGCACCCATACCCTCGATGTCGAAGCCGTCCCGGCTGCCGATGTAGATGATGCGCTCGGACAGCTGCGCCTTGCAGTAGCGGGTGTTCGGGCAGCGCAGGTCGACGTCGGCCTCCTTGGCCGGGGCGAGCTTGGTGCCGCAGGACGGGCAGGTCGACGGCATGGTCCAGGCGTGCTCGCTGCCGTCGCGCAGCGCCTCCACCGGGCCGAGCACCTCCGGGATCACGTCGCCCGCGCGCCGGAGCACCACGGTGTCGCCGATCAGCACGCCCTTGCGCACCACCTCCTGCTGGTTGTGCAGGGTCGCGCTGGCGACGGTCACGCCGCCGACGAACACCGGCTCCAGCACCGCGTACGGCGTGACCCGGCCGGTGCGGCCGACGTTCACCTCGATGCCGAGCAGCTTGGTGTTGACCTCCTCCGGCGGGTACTTGAACGCGATCGCCCAGCGCGGCGCGCGGCTGGTCGCCCCGAGCTTGGTCTGCTCGGCGACGTCGTCGACCTTGACCACCACGCCGTCGATGTCGTGTTCGAGGTCGTGCCGGTGTGCGGCGTAGTCGGCGATGTACGCCTTCACCTCGTCGAGCGTGTCGACCACCCGCCAGCGCTCGCTGGTCGGCAGGCCCCACGCCTTGAGCTGCGCGTACGCGTCGGACTGGCTGGTCGGCTCGAAGCCGGTGCGGGCGCCGATGCCGTGCACGATCAGGTGCAGGGCGCGCTTGGCGGTGATCGCCGGGTCCTTCTGCCGCAGCGAGCCGGAGGCGGCGTTGCGCGGGTTCACGTAGGTTTTCTCGCCCGCCGCGAGCTGGGCCGCGTTGAGGTCGGCGAAGGCCTGCGCCGGGAAGTAGATCTCGCCGCGGACCTCGACCAGGTCGGGCGGGTTGTCGCCGGCCAGCTTGTGCGGGATGCCCGCGATGCGGCGCACGTTGGCGGTCACGTCCTCGCCGGTGCGCCCGTCGCCGCGGGTCGCGCCCCGGGTCAGCCGGCCCTTCTCGTAGGTGAGGTTGACCGCGAGGCCGTCGATCTTCAGCTCGCACAGGTAGCGCACCGGCGCGCCCGCGTCCTTCTCGACCCGGACCGCCCAGGCCGCGAGCTGGTCGTCGTTGAACGCGTTGTCGAGGCTGAGCATGCGCTCGGCGTGGTCGACGCTGGCGAAGCCGGCCCACTCCCCGGCCCCGACCCGCTGCGTCGGCGAGTCCTGCGAGACCAGCTCGGGGTGCTCCAGCTCCAGCGCCTCCAGCTCGTGCATGAGCTCGTCGTAGGCGGCATCCGACAGCGTCGGCGCGTCGTCGACGTAGTAGCGGTGCTGCGCGTCATTGATCTTGGCCACGAGCTCGGCGTACCGCGTCCGGACCTTGTCGGTTACCTCACTGGTCACCCGTGCACGGTATCCGCCGCCCCCGACACCGCGGACCCCGCCCTGCGGACCAGCCATGATCTGTTTTCGTGGACGCTGGACGCCGCTCCAGCAGCACCGGGCGTCCACGAAAACAGATCATGACCTCAGTCCCAGGCCGCGCCGAGGGCGGCGAGCTGGTCGGCGTACTCGATGCGCTCGGCCCAGGCCGCCGGCCAGATCGCCATGCCCGCCGCCGCGCCGTGGAACGCGCCCGCCAGGCAGGCGATCGAGTCGGAGTCGCCGCTGGTCGCGGCAGCTCGCCCGAGCGCGGCCACCGGGTCGTCCGCGTGGCGCAGGGCCGCGAGCAGCGCCGTGGCCAGCGCCTCCTCGGCGATCCAGCCCTCGCCGGTCTCGCAGCACACGTCCCCGCCGGAGTCCGGCCTGGCCAGCGCCGCAAGCAGCACGTCCAGCGCGTCGGCGCACTCGTCCCAGCCGCGCGCGACGAACTCTCCGGGCGTCAGCACCCCCGGCCGCTGCCACAGGTCGCCGAGCCAGTCCTCGCGGTACACGGTGCGCTGGTCGGCGCAGCGGTCCCGCAGCGCGCCGGGCACGTCGGCCAGGTCGAGGCCGTCGCGCAGCAGCCGTACCGCCAGCGCGGTCAGCTCGGCCGCGGCGAGCCCGGTCGGGTGCCCGTGGGTCAGGCCCGCCTGCAACTGCGCTACCCCGGCCAGGGTGTCCAGGTCATACCCGGCGATCAGGCCGACCGGGGTGACCCGCATGTTCGCCCCGCAGCCCTTCGAACCGGCCACGGTCGCCTCCTGCCAGCGCAGCCCCGCCGACAGGTTCGCGCAGGCGTTCAAGCAGGTCATGCCAGGAGCGCGGTTGTTCTCCGGGCTCTTCGCCCAGGCCAGGAAACGCTCGCGCAGCAGAGGTTCGAGTTCCGCTGCGGTCGGCTCGGCGGCGTCGCGCAACGCCCAGGCCACCGCGAGCGCCATCTGCGTGTCGTCCGTGACGAGCGCGGGTTCGGGCAGCTCACGCGGCCCGCCCGGCCCGTGCTCCGCCACGATCTGGGCGTACTTGCGGAACTCGGTCGGCTTGCCCAGCGCGTCGCCATACGCCAACCCGAAGAGCGACCCGCTGGCCGCGTCGATGACCGTCACCTGCGGCATCCTGCCACTCCCGCGCCACATGATCACTCGACCTGCCTGGCACCTGGGCGAAAGCGCACTCAAGATACGCACGACTGCCAGGCAAGTCCGAAGATCTTGGACGGGACGGGCGGCCCGGCCCGGCGGCCGCCCGGCCCCGGGGTCTCAGGCGACCGCCGGGTACAGCTGCCGCAGGTCACCGGACAGGCCGGACTTGACCTGCCGAGCCACGTCGTCGGCGAGCACCTCGGGCTGGCCGGCCTCGACCCCGTCGAGGACCTGCGCCACGACGTCCGCGGCCGCGATCTTCGGGCCGTCGACGTGCGCCGCCATGTCGGTGTCGATGTAGCCGATGTGCACCCCGGTCACCAGGGTGCCCTGCCCGTGCAGCGCCAGCCGCAGCGCGTTGGTCGCGGCCCAGGCGGCGGACTTCGATGCCGAGTAGCCCGCGGTGTTCGGCAGCGCCAGCCAGGACAGCGCGGAGAGCACGTTGACGACCGCGCCGCCGCCGTTGGCGGCGAGGATCGGTGCGAACTCGCGGGACACGCGCACCGGGCCGTAGTAGTTGGTCTCCATCTCCCGGCGCAGCTCCTCGTCGCTGTCGAGGATGCCCGCGCCGGTCGCGATGCCCGCGTTGTTGATCAGGAGCTGTACGTCGCCGGCCTGCTTGGCGGCTGCCGCCACCGAGCCGGGGTCGGTGACGTCGAGCTGGAGCGGGACGACCCGCGGGTCGGTGATCGACGCGGCGTCGCGGGCGGTGGCGTACACCTTCGCCGCGCCGCGGGCGAGCAGCGCCTCGGTGAACGCCTTGCCGAGGCCGCGGTTGGCGCCGGTCACGAGTGCTACGGAACCATTGATCTTCATGTTCGCCTCCTGGTGGGTCGGGCTTCACCAGCGACACTATACGAAATGTATAGCGACTACCCTGAGATACGAATCATATAGCGCGAGCCATGCGATAGGTATGCTCGATTCATGTCCAAGCGTATGTACGGCCAGGTGTGCCCGATCGCGCGCTCGCTCGACGTGCTCGGTGAACGATGGACCCTTCTCATCGTGCGCGAGCTGCTGCTCGGCCCGAGGCGGTTCAAGGAACTCCTGGCCCTGCTGCCCGCGATGGGCACCAACCGCCTGGCGGAGCGGCTCCAGCTGCTGGAGCGCAGCGGGGTCGTGGTTCGTCGCGCGCTGCCGGCCGCCCCGGACGTGCGCGCCTACGAGCTGACCGCCTACGGCGAGCGGCTGCGCCCGCTGCTGATCGAGCTCGCCACCTGGGGTTCGGAACTGCCGCTCGACGACGAGGTCGACCCGGGCACCGCGCGGGCCGAACTGATCGCGCTCTACCTGGCCGAGCACTGCCCCCCGGATGTTGCCGCCGGACCGCCCGCGACCTACCAGTTCCAGGTGGGCGACGAGGTCTTCCACGTCCGCGCCGATAACGGCGTGCACACCAGATCCGGCCCCGCCCCGGTCCCCGCCGACCTCGTCGTGACCTGCGACCTGGCCACCTTCGACGCGCTGACCCGGGGAACGCTCGACCCCGCCGAGGCCGTCGCGTCCGGCGCGCTCACCACCACCGGCGACCCCGCCGCGCTCACCCGCGTCTTCGGCCTGCTACGGCACCGCGTCCCCGCGGAGACGGCCTGACCTGGTCGTCCCCCGACGGCGGCGGCGCAGGCAGTCAGCGCTGCGTGACGGCTACCGCTCTTGGTGGCCGGTCCGGTGCCGCGGGCATTGCGCCGTCACTGCTCGACCAGCCGCCTACCGGCTTCGCGGCAGGCCTTCAGCACCGCCTGGGCGTAGGCGGGCGTCGCCCTGGCCAGGCCGCACGACGGCGTCACCACCACCTGCCGCGCCAGCAGGTCGTCGGCGAAACCGAGATCCCGCCAGAGTCGCCTGACCCGCTCGGCCAGTGCCGCGCCGTTCGGGCGCGTGCCGTTGCCCGGGGGCGTCGTGCGTGCCACGCCCGCGAACAGGCCGAGCCCGGCGTCGATCATCTCGCCCACCGCGTCGAGCTTCTCCGCGCCCGTGCCGACCAGGTCCAGGTCCAGCGCGAGCGCGGCCGCCCCGGCCTCCCGCAGCAGCGCCAGCGGCGTGTCCGGCGCGCAGCAGTGCACGATCACCGGCACCCCGGCCGCGGCGATCACCGAGGCGAGCGTGTCCCGGACGGTCGACGGGGCCACCGAGCGGTACGTGTGCAGAGTGCTGGCGGTGCGTACCCGCCCGGCCAGCACCGCGGGCAGCGACGGCTCGTCGAGCTGGAGCAGCACCCGCGCACCGGGCACCCGCCGCTGAACGTCGGCGACGTGCGCCTTGAGCCCTTCGGCGAGCGATTCCGCCAGGTCACGAGCGGCACCGTGGTCGGAGACGAGCGCCTCGCCCAGGGCCAGCTCGATGTTGGCGGCCAGCGTCCACGGCCCGGCCGACTGCACCTTCAGCGTCCCGGTGAACCCGTCGGCCTGCTCGGTGAGCTGGTCCAGGTCGCGCTCGCGCAGGTCGTACGCCCGGCGAAGCTCCCGGCCCGGACTCGCCGCGACCCGCCACCGGCCCGCGTAGATCTCCACCGGCAGCTCGACCAGCAGCCCGGCGCTCCGCCCGATCATGTCCGCACCAGGGCCGCGGGCGGGCAGCTCCGGCAGGTACGGCAGGTCCGGCAGCTCACCGAGGGTGAATTTGACCGCCTCGGCGATGTCGGCGCCCGGCAGCGAGCCGATGCCCGTCGCTGACCCGGCGGGCCACAGCGGCTCGGCAGGCTTGTCCGCGATCTCGTCCGGCGTGCTCATGCTGAGGCCTCGTTCTGCTCGCCTTGCGGGTGGCACCTCGCGGTGCGGGAACGGACAGCGGTGCGCGCCATGGTGCCGCGCCGGTCACCGTGCCGCAGCGTGGCCGGGTGACCGGCGGGAACGGTGCCCTGGTGGCCGCGCGACGCGCAACGGCCGCGCTCGCTCATGCCGCGGTGGTGATGGTGGCGCTGCCGAGCACGATGTCACCGGCCGGGTCCGGCCGGTAGGCCACGACGGCCTGACCTGCCGCGATGCCGCGCTCAGCGCGGCGCAGCCGCACGCTCATCGCCGCCCCGTCGAGTTCCACGACGGCGGGCGCCGGGCGGCCGTGCGCCCGCAGCTGCACCTCGCACTCGATTGGGCCGACCGGCGCCTCGCCCGCGGTCCAGACCGTACGCGCGCCGTCGACCTGCGAGACCTCCAGCGCCTCGGCGGGGCCGACGGTGACCGTGTTGGTGACCGGCGTGATCGACAGCACGTAGCGCGGGCGGCCGTCCGGCGCGGGCCGGCCCAGTGCCAGCCCCTTGCGCTGGCCCACCGTGTACGCGAACGCGCCGTCGTGCTTGCCCAGCACCTCGCCGGTGCCGGCGTCGACGATGTCGCCCGGCTCGCTGCCCAGGTGCTTGCGCAGGAAGCCCTGCGTGTCGCCGTCGGCGATGAAGCAGATGTCGTGCGAGTCGGGCTTGTCGGCCACGGCCAGGCCACGGGCGTGCGCCTCGGCGCGCACCTGCTCCTTGGTCGAGTCGCCGAGCGGGAACATCGAGCGGTCGAGCTGCTCCCGGTTGAGCACCGCCAGCACGTACGACTGGTCCTTGGCGAGGTCGACGCTGCGGCGCAGCAGGCCGTCGGCGCCCAGCCGCGCGTGGTGGCCGGTGACCACCGCGTCGAAGCCCAGGGCCAGCGCGCGGTCCAGCACCGCCGCGAACTTGATCTTCTCGTTGCAGCGCAGACAGGGGTTCGGGGTGCGCCCCGCCGCGTACTCCGCGACGAAGTCCTCGATCACGTCCTCGTGGAACCGCTCGGCCATGTCCCACACGTAGAAGGGGATCCCGAGCACATCCGCCGCCCGACGCGCGTCGTGCGCGTCCTCCTTGGTGCAGCACCCCCGCGCCCCGGTCCGATGTGTCGCCGCGTTCTTCGACAGCGCCAGATGCACCCCGGTGACATCGTGCCCGGCCGCCACGGCCCGGGCAGCCGCCACCGCCGAATCCACCCCACCAGACATAGCCGCCAACACACGCACCCCGACAGCCTACCCGCCCCACCACCCTCCCCCGCCCTCCGCCGCCCGGCCCCGTTGATCATGAACTTAAGGACGTGCTCGTCGGCGTGTCACAACCCTGGTGCCGTGATCGATCAGGCTTCCTCGGTCATCACGGCACAGGGGTAGGGACACGCCGTCCGACACGTCCGTAAGTTCATGATCGACGCGGCGGGGTCGGGCGGCCGGGCGGAAGTGGGGGTGCGGTCAGCGGGACATGCCGGCGCGGCGGGCGCGGTCGACTGCCGCGGGCAGGGCTGTGATGAGAGCGTCGAGGTCGGCGCGGGTGGTGGTGTGGCCGAGGGTGAAGCGCAGGGAGGAGCGCGCGGACAGGGGGTCGGCGCCCATCTGGAGGAGCACGTGCGAGGGCTGGGCGACGCCGGCGGAGCAGGCCGAGCCGGTGGAGACGGCGATGTCCTGGGCGTCGAGCAGCAGCAGGAGGGCGTCGCCCTCGCAGCCGGGGAAGCTGAAGTGCGCGTTGCCGGGCAGCCGGGCACCGGGCTCGTCGGCCGGGGCGCCGTTGAGGATCGCGTCGGGGACGACGGCGCGCACCCGCTCGATCAGCTCGTCGCGCAGCGCGGCGAGCCGTTGCGCGTGCTGCTCCTGGTGCTTGACGGCGTGCTCGACGGCGCAGGCGAAGGCGACGATGCCGGGCACGTCCAGCGTGCCGGAGCGCACGTCGCGTTCCTGGCCACCACCGTGCAGCAGCGGGGTGCAGGCGACGTCGCGGCCCAGCATCAGCGCGCCGACGCCGAGCGGGCCGCCCAGCTTGTGCCCGGTGAGGGTGAGCGCGGCGACGCCGCTCGCGGCGTAGTCCACCGGCACCTGGCCGACGGCCTGCACCGCGTCGGTGTGCAGCGGCACACCGTGCGCGGCCGCGAGCGCGGCCAGTTCGGCGATCGGCTGGACCGTGCCGACCTCGTTGTTGGCCCACATGACGGTGACCAGCGCGACCGTGTCGTCCAGGGCTTCGGCCAGCACCTCCGGCCGCACCCGGCCCTCGTGGTCGACCGGCAGCGAGACCACCTCGGCGCCCTCGTGCTCGCCGAGCCAGTGCACCGCGTCCAGCACCGCGTGGTGCTCGACCGCGCCGGCCAGGACCTTGGTGCGCCCCTGCGGGCGGCGGGCCCAGTAGACGCCCTTGACGGCGAGGTTGTCGCTCTCGGTGCCACCACCGGTGAAGATCACTTCGGACGGACGCGCGCCCAGCACCGCCGCGATGCGCTCGCGCGACTCCTCGACCAGGCGGCGGGCAGCACGGCCCGGGCCGTGCAACGACGAGGCGTTGCCGACCTCACGCGCGGTCGCGACGTAGGCGTCCAGCGCCTCAGGCAGCATCGGCGTGGTCGCCGCATGATCAAGGTAGGCCATCTCGCCGCCAAGCCTAGCCGTAAGGGTGCTTACCCGTATCCCAGGAGTGTGCCGGGCATGGCCCGCCGGTCACCCCCGGCCGGCGGGCGCGACGGCCCTGCGAGCCTGTCACCAGCCATGACACGGCGAAGGGCCCGGCGGCCGGTGACCGCGGGGCCCTTCGATGTTGCGTACGCCGTCAGCGGCGCTTGCGGATCTCCTCGGACGCCTGCGGCACGACCTGGTTGAGGTCGCCCACGACGCCGAAGTCGGCCAGCTCGAAGATCGGTGCCTCGGTGTCCTTGTTCACCGCGACGATGGTCTTCGAGGTCTGCATGCCGGCCCGGTGCTGGATCGCGCCGGAGATGCCGACCGCGACGTAGAGCTGCGGCGACACGGTCTTGCCGGTCTGCCCGACCTGGTAGGCGTGCGGGTAGAAGCCGGAGTCGGTCGCCGCGCGCGACGCGCCGACGGCCGCGCCGAGCAGGTCGGCCAGCTCCTCGATGATCTTGAAGTTCTCCGCCGACGCGACACCGCGGCCACCGGAGACGACGATCGACGCTTCGGTCAGCTCCGGGCGGGCGCCCTTGGCCTCGGCGACGCGCTTGCTGACCACGGCCAGCTTGTCGGTGTCGGCCAGCGCCACCTCGACCTGCTCCACCGACGGCGAGGCCGCGGCGGGGCTGGGCGTGAGCGAGTTCGGCCGCACGGTGACCAGCGGCAGGCCCTTGGTGACCTTGGACTTGACGATGGTCGAGCCCGCGAAGGCGACCTGGGTGGCGGTGCCGTCTGCGGCCAGCTCGACCACGTCGGTGAGCACGCCGTTGTCCAGCTTGACCGCGAGCCGGCCCGCGATCTCCTTGCCCTCCTGGGTGGAGCCGATCAGCACGGCCGCCGGGGAGACGGCCTTGACCAGCTGCGCGAGCGCGGTGGCCTTGGGGGCGACCAGGTGCTCGTCGATCTCGGCGCTCTCGGCCGCGTAGACCTTCGTCGCGCCGTACTCGCCGAGCTTGTCGACGAGCGGAGCGGCCGTGCCGGGCGCGCCCAGCACCACCGCGGCGGGCTCGCCGAGCGAGCGCGCCAGGGTCAGCATCTCCAGCGTGACCTTCTTGACCGTGCCGCCGGAGGACTCGACGACTACCAGAACCTCAGCCATTGTCGGGCCTCTCAGACGAACTTCTCGGAGGACAGGAAATCGACCAGCGCGACGCCGCCCTCACCGGAGTCGGCGACCTTCTGGCCGGCGCTGCGCGCCGGGCGCTTGCTGTGCGACAGCACGGTGGTGGCGGCGCCCGCCCAGCCCACCTGGTCCGCGGCGACACCGAGGTCGGCCAGCGACTTGGTGGCCACCGGCTTCTTCTTGGCCGCCATGATGCCCTTGAAGGACGGATAACGCGGCTCGTTGATGGTGTCCCACACGCTCACGATCGCGGGGGTGGCGGCCGTGACGACCTCGTACCCCTCCTCGGTCTGGCGCTCGACGGTCAGCCGCGAGCCCTCGACGGTGAGCTTGCGCGCGCCGGTCAGCGCCGCGAAGCCCAGCCGCTCGGCCAGCATGTGCGGCATGACCTGGCCGCGGGCGTCGGTCGACTCCGCACCCGAGATGACCAGGTCGGGGGCCAGCTCGCTGATCGCGGCGGCGAGCACCTTGCTGGTGCCCAGCGCGTCGGTGCCGGCGAGGGCGTCGTCGAGCACGTGCACGGCCGCGTCGGGGCCCATGGACAGCGCCTTGCGGATCGACTCGGTGGCCCGGTCCGGCCCCATGGTCAGCACGGTCACCTCACCGCCGTGCGCCTCCTGCAGCCGCAGCGCCTCCTCGATGGCGTACTCGTCCATCTCGTTGATGACGTTGTTGGCCGAGGCACGGTCGACGGTGTTGTCGTCCGCGCGCAGATTGCGCTCGGCGCCGGAGTCCGGCACCTGCTTGACAAGTACGACGATCTTCATCGCGCTCTGACGACCCTCCTGAGTTGAACGGACGTTCATGCCCTCGCCGCGAGCCTGTCTCCTGACACGTCACGGGTCAAGCTAGACCGGCTGTGGACGTTGCCACTTTTACCGACCCGGCGCGAGTGGGAGTCCTCGACGATCCGGCCGTTCAGGCGGATCGCCGGGACGAGCCCATTCGCAAAGCAGGTTACTGACGAGTAATTTATGACCCCCGCCCACCTACCCGCCAGGACGGCCGCCAATAGTGACAGACGTCACCCCGCCACGATGCCCATCCCGTAGAGTCACGCCTAGCAGGAGGTGTCATGACATGAGCACGCAAACCGCACCCCTGCCGGGCCGCCCCACCACGGATCCGGGCCTGCCGCCCGAGGCGGAGCATCACCGGCAGCCTGAGCCCGACGAACACCTGTGCACCTGTGGCCGCCTACGCGGCGACTGCGTCCGCGACACGATCCGCGACCTCTGGCACCCGGCCCACACCTGACCGCCGGCCGCGCCGCGGGCCGCCCAGTTCGCCATCGACGTTGGCCTATCACATCGACTCCGAGTGCCGAAAAGTCGATGTAATAGGCCAACGTCAATGCAAAGCACGCGGCGGACGAACCGTCACCCGGCGGACGGCCGCCAGATGTACGGCGTAGTGGTGGTCACCGCGACCATGCCCAGCCGCTCCAGGATCGGCCGGCTGTCCGCCGACGCGTCCACCTGCAGGTACTTGAACCCGCGCTCCACCGCCCGGATCGCCCGGTGCGCCACCATCGCCTTGTAGATGCCGCGCCCCCGCCACTGCTCGAGCGTCGACCCGCCCCACAGCCCGGCGAACTCGGTGCCCTTCTCGTACCGGATCCAGCCCGCGCAGACCACCTCGCCGCCGGCCTCGGCGACCACGATGGTCAGCCCTCGCGGGTCCGCGGCCAGCTCCTTCTCCAGCCCGAAGACCAGGTGGCTGCGGTCCTCCTTCCAGACCGCCTCCTCCATCGCCCCGATCCGCTCCAGGTCGGCCCGCGAGGTCACCTCGCGCAGCGTCACGCCCTCGGGCAGGACCGGGGGCGACGCCAGCGGCTCGGCCAGCCCGATGATCACCGTCTCCAGCTCGTCGGGCACGAACCCGGCCGCCACCAGGCGATCCGGCAGGTCGGCGGGCAGGTCGTGGCCGCGCAACTTCCACTCGACCTCCTCGCCGCGGGCGGCGAAGTAGTCACGCTGGCGCGCGATGAGCGCGTCGAGTTCGGGGCCGCTCAGCTGGGAGACGTCGCGATAGGTGACGAATCCGCCGCGGTCGAGGCCGCTCATCCGGACCACCGGGCCGTCCCACTCGACGACCATGCCGGCGGGCAGGGGGTCGGGGATCTCGGTGCGCAGCTGCTCGTCGTACGCCCTCAGCAGGGCGTCGGTATCAAGTTCAGAAGTCATCGCCTTGATACTAGGAAGGTGCTGGCTAGGGTGCGCAACTGGTTTGATCCGCGCGAAGTTCACGAAACAGGGCAGACTCCCGACTACCGCTTCTCCCTGGCCAACGAGCGCACCTTCCTCGCCTGGATCCGCACCGGCCTCGCCATGATCGGTGGCGGGCTGGTGGTGGCCCAGTTCCTGCCGCCGATGGCCGTGCCGCACATGACGAAGATCCTCGGCGTGGCGCTCATCCTGCTCGGCGTGGGCTGCGCGCTGCGCGCCGTCGACCACTGGATCCGCTGCGAGATCGCGATGCGCAACAACCGGCCGCTGCCCCCGTCGCGATTCCCTGCCGTGCTCGCGATCGTGGTCGCGCTGGGGTCGCTCGCCCTGCTGGTCGAGGTCTTCGTCGACCTCTACCGCAGCCGGTGAGCACCCCCGCCGACCACGGCGCGCAGCCGGAGCGGACCCGGCTCGCGTGGCGGCGCACCGTGCTGTCGGGCACGGCATGCGCGCTGCTGCTGTTCCGGCTGGCCTTCGAACGCGGGCTCGACGACGTCGGTGCGCTCGGACTCGCCCTGGGGCTGCTGTGCTGGCTGGCGTTGCTGCTGGTGGCGCAGCGGCGGATCCGGGCGATGGCCCGGCCGGAGCCGGTCGGACTGGCGCGAGCGGTCGCGGCGGTCACGCTCTGCTGTGTGCTGATGGGTCTGTTGGGGGTACTACTCATCCTCTGGTGAGGTCTACGCTCTACGCCGTGGGACGCCTGTGGATGTTCATCTTCCTCGCCGAGATCGTGCTGACGGTGGCCGCGCTGATCAGCTGCCTGTCCGCCGAGGAGCACCGCCTGAACGCGCTGCCGCGCTGGGGCTGGGTGCTCATCATCCTGCTGTTCTCCCCGATCGGGGCGATCGCGTGGTTCGTGGTGGGCAAGGAGCGCACGCCGAATCCGCAGGTGTGGCGGCAGGGCAGCGGCTTCCCGGAGTCCCAGCGGCCGGGCCGGGCACTGGCCCCCGACGACGACCCGGAGTTCCTGCGCAAGCTCGCCAAGGAGCAGCGGGAGACCGCGGCCGCCGACCGCGAGCTGCTGAGCAAGTGGGAGATGGACCTGCGCCGCCGCGAGGAGGAGCTGCGCAAGCAGGACAGGTCCGAGGACTAGCCGCGCTCGCGCAGCCGCCGCGCGAGCCAGCGGAAGGACTCCTTGGGCGTACGCCGCTGCGTCGGGTAGTCGACGTGCACCAGCCCGAAGCGCTGGCTGTAGCCGGCCGCCCACTCGAAGTTGTCGAGCAGGCTCCAGACGAAGTAGCCGCGCAGGTCGAGCCCGTCCGCCCGCTTGCGCAGCGCCACCGCGAGGTGCTCGCGCAGGTAGTCGACGCGTCGCGGGTCGGGCACCGAGCCGTCCGGGGCGACCTCGTCGGGGAAGCTGGCCCCGCCCTCGGTGATGTACACCGGCGGCAGCCGGTCACCGTAGCGTTCGGACAGTTCGTCGAGGGTGTCGCCGAGCCCGGCGGGGCTGACCGGCCAGCCGAACCCGGTCCGCGGCACGCCTTCGATCTCGGCGAAGGCGAACGGCAGCTCGCCGACCCGGGCGAAGTCGCCCTCGGGCGTGTGGTCGGTGGCCGCGGCCGGGTCGGCCATGCCCACCCGGGACGGGTAGTAGTAGTTGACGCCGTAGAAGTCCAGCGGTGAGCTGATCACCTTGAGGTCCCCGGCCGGCACGTCGCCGAACGCGCCGAACAGCTCCGCGAACGGCTCCGGGGCCTGCGGATAGCGGCCGAGCAGCACCGGGTCCTCGAAGACCCGGTTCGCGATGAGGTCGTACAGGGCGGCGGCGAGCTGGTCCTCGGGGCGGTCCGAGGCGGGCACCACGGGGGTGTGCACGTTGGTGATGCCGATCTGCCCGGCCACGTTCGCCGCGCGCAGCGCCTGCACGGCCAGTCCGTGGCCGAGCAGCTGGTGGTGCGCCGCGGGCAGGGCGTCGAACAGCAGGGCGTGGCCCGGGGCGTGCGCGCCGGTGGCGTAGCCGGCCAGGGTCACCGAGTGCGGCTCGTTAATGGTGATCCACTTGCCGACCCGGTCGCCCAGGCGCGCCCCCATCAGGGCGGCGTACTCGCCGAAGCGCTCCGCGGTGTCGCGCGACAGCCAACCGCCCGCGTCCTCCAGGGCCTGCGGGGTGTCCCAGTGGAACAGGGTGGCCACCGGCTCGATGCCGCGGGCCAGCATCGCGTCGACGAGCCGGTCGTAGAACGCCAGACCGTCCGGGTTGGCCGGTCCGAAACCGTCGGGCTGGATGCGCGGCCACGCGATGGAGAAGCGGTACGCGTCCGCGCCGAGTTCGCGTACCAGATCAAGGTCTTGCTCGTAACGGTGGTAGTGGTCGCAGGCGACCGCCCCGGTGTCGCCGCCGAGCACCCGGTCCGGCCGGCCGCAGAACGTGTCCCAGACCGACACCCCGCGCCCGCCCTCGGCCACCGCGCCCTCGATCTGGTACGCCGCCGTGGCCACGCCCAGCTGGAAGTCCTTCGGAATCGCCGGATCGATCACGCGCCCAGCACCCGATCCAGGTAGTCGTTGGCGAAGACGCGCTCGGGGTCGAGCTTGTCGCGCACGGCGAGGAAGTCGCCGAACCGGGGGTACGTCGGCGCGAGTGTGCTCGCGTCCTGGTAGTGCATCTTGCCCCAGTGCGGCCGGCCGCCGTGCGCGCGGAAGATCTGCTCGGCGAGGCGGAAGTAGGTGTGCGGATCCTCCTTGAAGAACCGGTGGATCGCCACGTATCCGGTCTCGCGGCCGTGCGCGGTGGACAGCCAGATGTCGTCGGGCGCGGCGACGCGCACCTCGACCGGGAACGAGATGCGCCAGCCGTTCTGCGTGATCAGGCGGTCCAGCGCGCGCAGCACGTCCGGCACCTCCTCACGCGGCAGGGCATACTCCATCTCCCGGAAGCGCACCTCGCGCTTGGTGGTGAACACCGAGGTGGACACGTCGGTGAACTCGCGGTTGTTGGTGAGCCGCTGGGCCAGCCGGTTGATCGGTGGGGTCAGCGCGGGCACGGCCTTGCCCAGGTGGCAGACCCAGTTGAAGACCGTGTTGGACATCAGGTCGTCGTCGAGCCAGCGCTGGAAGCCACCGAGCGGCTGGCGCGGGGCGTCCATCGGCAGCCGGGTGTTGGTCTTGGTGAGGGCGGTCTGCGTGTGCGGGAACCAGTAGAACTCGAAGTGGTCCGCGCCCGTCCCCCGCTGCTCCCACTGGGCCAGCACCTCGGCCAGCGGTTCCGGCTTCTCGACCGCCTGCAGCTGGAACGCGGGCACGCACTGCACGGTGATGTCGAGCAGCACCCCGAGCGCGCCCAGCCCGAGGCGGGCCGCGTCGAGCAGCTCCGGGTTGCTGTTCTCGGAGATTTCCATGGTGCCGCCGTCGGCGGTGGCGAGGGTGACCGCGACGATCTGCGTGGCCAGGCCGCCGAACGCGTGCCCGGTGCCGTGCGTGCCGGTCGAGGTCGCACCCGCGATGGTCTGCGCGTCGATGTCGCCCATGTTCTGCAGCGCCAGCCCGTACGGCTTCAGCAGCTCCGGCAACCGGTAGAGGTGCGTGCCCGCGGCGAGCTTCACGCGGTGGCGCTGCTCGTCGACGGCGAGCACGCCCTGCAGGTTACGCAGGTCGAGCTGCACGCCGGGAGCCACGGCGATGCCGGTGAAGCTGTGGCCCGCGCCGATCGGCTTGACCCGCAGCCCGTCGGCGCGCGCGGCGGCGATGGCCTGCACCACCTCGTCGGGGCTGCCGGGATACGCCACCCGCGCCGGGGTCACACTCTCGATCCGGCTCCAGTTGCGCCACACGGTGCTGCTCATAGAAAGGCCTTTCCTTCGCCACGGTACGTGGGCAGGGCCCCGGCGACCGTGTCCGCGTCGATCAGGTGAAGCTCGTTGACGTGCTCGGACAGCTCGCCCGCCTTGGTGTGCCGCAGCCACACCCGGTCGCCCAGGCGCAGCCGGGTCGCGGGCTCGCCCACCACCGGGGTCTGCACCTCACCGGCCATCTCGCGAGGCACCATCGTCAGCCCAGCGGGCCAGACCACCTGCGGGAGCCGGTCCAGGCCGGGCGGCCCGGAGGCGATCCAGCCGCCGCCGAGCAGGGTCACCCGGTCCGGGGCGGGACGCCGCACCACCGGCAGCGCGAACGCGGCGGCGGGAGCCGGGGTGAAGTGGGCGTAGTTGTCGAACAGGTGCGGGCCGAACAGCCCCGAACCGGCGGCGACCTCGGTCACCGAGCGGTCCGCGCCGGTGGCCTCCAGGCTGCCGGTGCCGCCGCCGTTGACGAACTCCAGCGGGGCCAGCTCGGACACGGCCGCGACGGCCGCCGCGCGGCGCTCGACCAGTTCGGCCATCGAGGAACGCTGCAACGCGCGCACCATCGCGCCCCGCAGCGGGCTGCCCTTGGGGGCGTTGCCGAGCCCGGCGACCTGGGCCTCGTACCCCATCATGCCGACCAGCCGGAAGCCGCGCCGGGCGACGACGGCCTCGGCCAGCGCGCGGGCCTGCTCGGCGCGGTGCACCGGCGAGCGCCACACCCCGATGTGCCCGAGCAGCCGCGACTTGTACGACGAGTCCAGTTCGATGGCGACTCGGATGTCCGGCCGCGCGCCCGGGGCGACCACGGCGTCCACCAGGTCCAGGTGGTCCACCGAATCGATCATGATGGTGACCCGGGCGGCCAGTTCGGACGAGGCGGCCAGCGCCGCGACGGCGGCACGGTCGGCGGTCGGGTAGCCGACCACCACGTCGTCGATCGTCTCGGCCAGCCACAGCGCCTCGGCCAGCGTGTACGCCAGCACCCCGCGGTAACCCGGCATCGCCAGCACCGCGTCGAGCACACCCCGGCAGCGCACCGACTTGCTGGCGACGCGGATCGGCACACCGTTCGCGCGGCGGGCCAGGTCGTGCGCGTTGTACGACAGCGCGGCCAGGTTCACCGCGCCGAACACCGGATCCAGCGCCGCGGTCGCCGCGTTCATGGCCGACCAGTACGTGTCGGCGTCCTCCCACGGCCGGGCCGTGGACGGGGCCGACACCTGCAGCGCCAGCGTCATCAGCGCACTCCCTTCACCGGCAGCACGGCGAGCGCACCGAGCACCGAGATCACCCCGGACGCCAGGTACAGCGTCCCGAAACCGCCCCACTGCGCGACGACGAAAGCGCCGAGCAGCGGGGCCACCGCCTGCGGCACCGCGGTGGCGATGTTCATGATGCCGAGATCCTTGCCGCGCGCCGCCGGGTCCGGCAGCACCTGGGTGGCCAGCGCCTGGTCCACCGACAGGAAGCAGCCGTAGCCCAGGCCTAGCAGGCCCGCGCCGACGGTGGCCACGGTCAGGTTCGGGAAGAACGCCAGCAGCACGGCCGCGACGCCCTGCAAGCCCGACGAGACGAGAACGAAGACCTTGCGCCGTCCGAAACGGTCGGACAGCCGGCCGAGGAACAGCGCGGCCAGCACCACGAACAGCATGTAGATCAGCGTGAGGACGAGCAGCTCGTCCTCGGCCTTCTCCACCTTCACGTGGTACATCAAGAAGTAGAGCAGCAGCGTGGTGCCCAGCGCGTTGCCGACGTTGACCAGGATGCGGCTGAGCAGCGTCCAGCCGAAGTCGGGGTAACGCCGCGGGCTGATCCAGAACCCGGCGGCCAGGTCACGGAAGCTGAACGGCGGCCGGGCCGCGCGCGGCAGCACCTCGTCGGGCGCGCCGAGCACGAACGGCAGCACCAGCAGCACGAGCAGCCCAGCCATCAGCGAGTAGCCGATGAACTGGCTCAGCGCCAACTCGGTGACCAGCACGATGCCGAGGATGGTGCCGATCGCCTGCGGGGCGGAGATCCAGCCGGAGATGTAGCCGCGCTGTCCCACCGGAACCTGGTCGGAGATGGTGGCGGTGAGCGCCGCGGTGAGCACGCAGAAGCCGACCAGGGTCAGCGTCCACCAGACGCCGATGCCGACGATGCCGTCCTGCCGGCCGAGCACCACCAGCGAGGCCGCGAACAGCATGGCGCCGAAGACGATCCAGGGGCGGCGGCGGCCGAAGCGCGACACCGTGCGGTCCGACAGGGCACCGGTCAGGGGGTACGCGATCAGCGCGAACGCGCCCGCGATGCCCGACACCACACCGAACGCCACCACGTTGTCCACCCAGTCCGCGGACTTGAGCTGCGCCTCGACCTGGATCGGCAGCAGCAGCTGCACGGGGGTCAGCTGAGCCATCCAGATGCCCAGCCAGGCCAGCGCGAACAGGCTGATCCACCGGCCGGTGACCGGGCGTTCCGGCTCGGCGAACGGGGCGGGCGGGGGCGTTGCGGGGTCAGCCGTGGTGAGCGTGGCCGGCTCGGTCATGCCTTCTCCTCGCTTCGCTCGTCGACGGCATGTTCGCTGAGCCTGCAGATTCGCTCGCTGCGCTCGCTCATGGGGGGTCCCTAGGGCCAGGTGTGATTCCCGTCGCGCGGAGTTTAGAGAACTTTTCATGTTTGCACCAGGCTCGCCACCCGGACAGATGAACGGCAGCGTGTCGCGTCGCGGGGTCTGGCGAGAACGTGAAACCTTCTCTAGGCTCCGCCGCCATGAAGGCATACACACGTCTGCTCGGCATCGTCGCCGTGGCGGCGATCGCCATACTCGGTCCGGCCGGCGCGGCGTCCGCCCACGAGGAACGGCCCACCCGCGAGCTGGACGGCACCGGCAGCGTGCCCACCTACCGCACCACCGGGCCCACCCTGCTCGTCTGCAAGACCGACCCGGCCGACTTCGCCGCCCGCGTCGCCGGCTACCCGGCCGACCTCAAGGCCGCGAACGAGCAGCTGTGGACGCAGTGCCAGAAGGACGGCTACCGCCACATCCAGCAGGCTGTGGACGCCGCCCACCTGCCCGGCACGAACATCAAGATCCTGCCCGGGGTGTACCTGGAGGAGCCGAGCATCGCGCCGGCCAGCCCCGAGTGCGCCGCCATGGAGAACGGCGCGGTACGCGGCCGCATCTACGGCTACCCCGTGCTCACCTGGGACCAGCAGCTCGCCTGCCCGCACCTGGCCAACCTCGTGGCCATCCTGGGCAAGAAGAACCTCCAGCTCGAAGGCACCGGCGCGAAGCCGGAGGATGTGCTCGTCGACGCGCAGTACAAGAAACTCAACGCGATCCGGGCCGACAACGCCGACGGCGTCTACTTCCGCAACATGTCCGCGCAGCGGGCGCAGTTCAACGCCTTCTACATCATGGAGACCGACGGCTTCGTCGTCGACCGGACCATGGGCCGCTGGAACGACGAGTACGCCTTCCTCACCTTCGCCGTCGACCACGGCCTCTACACCGACTGCGAGGGCTACGGCAACGGCGACTCGGCCTTCTACCCGGGCGCCGCCTCGAACATCAACAAGGACCGGGGCCACGACGTGCCGCGCTACGCCGTCGAGATCCAGCGCTGCTACGGCCACCACAACACGCTGGGCTACTCCGGCACCGCCGGCGACTCGGTATGGGTGCACGACAGCGTCTTCACCGAGAACACCGCGGGCATCGCCACCGACAGCGCCTTCCCCGACCACCCGGGCATGCCGCAGAACCACTCGAAGTTCGAGAACAACGTCATCGCGAACAACAACACCGACTACTACCGGCACATCGTCGACGGCACCTGCAAGAAGCCCTTCGCCGAGCGCGGGTACGAGCAGGGCGTCGTCTGCCCGGCGGTCGGCCTGCCGGTCGGCGCGGGCGTGGTCAACCCCGGCGGCAACTACAACATCTGGCGCGGCAACCACATCTACGGCAACCGGTACTCCGGGTTCGTGACCAGCTTCGTGCCCGGCTTCGTGCGCAACGACACCGAGTTCGCGCAGCAGTTCGACACCTCGCACCACAACCGCTACCTCGACAACGTCATGGGGGTCAGCGAGCAGGGCGAGGCCAAGCCGAACGGGCTGAACTTCTGGTGGGACGGGCAGGGTGTCGGCAGCTGCTGGACGGACATGTCCGCCACGAACATCCGTACCGTGCCCGCCTGCGGCGACGACGACCTGCCGGCCATCGGCTCCCACCGCTACTTCGGCGAGCCCGCAGGAACTTTGAAGATGTACGCCTGCGCCGGCTACGACGGCGGACGGCAGCACCTGCCCTCGGACTGCGACTGGTACGGCGAGTACGCCGCCTCCGGGCTGGCGCGCATCGAGGTGAAGTGGGCGTTCGGCGGCGCGGTCGTGCTCGGCCTGCTGGCGATCGGTCTCTACTACCGCCGCCTGCGCGACTCCAAGCGCGCGCTGCTCGGGCTGCTGCTGACGGTCGGCGGCCTGACCGTCGGCGTCTTCGGCACCGTCGAGATGGGCAGCGTCCTGCACCCGATCGGCCTCGCCCTGCACGGCACCGGCTTCGCCCTGCTCGGCCTGGCCCTGCGCACCACCCGCGCCCGCAAGCTGGGCACGACCACGCTGATCGTGGCCGCGTTCGCGGTGCTCGGCGCGATCGACCACGGGCTGATCATGATCCCCTGGCTGCCGGTCTCCCCCGCCCTGCTGCGCGTGCTGACCGAGGTCGTCTGGATCCCGTGGGCCCTCGGCGCGGTCCTCGTCCCGGGCCGCACCACCGCCACCACCCCGGCCGCCGAACCCGCCCAAGAACCCGCAACCGCCTGACGAACGAAAGGAAGGGCACCTTCACATCGCTATGCGTTGTGGACGGTGCCCTTCTTAACGCTCCAGGCGGTGGGCAGGAGCTCGACGGCTGTCGGGAGTGGTGCCCGGTCATGGGCGGGGCAGGCCGGCGCGGGTGCGCCGAGTCCGGCGGTGCGGTCCTGCGTGGCCGCGTCGGCGTGGCCGAGGGCCGCGCGGCGGGCCCCGGCGCGGTTCCGGCTTCTAACGGGCCGGGCCCGCACCACTGAATCGCGGCTCCGACTAGCGGATCTAGCAGAGTTGTGGTCGTTATAACGACCACCACACGCGAATAAGCCCAACAGGGGGCGCCCGGGTGGGCGGGGGCGGGGGGGCGGGCCCCCCGGA